>NZ_KE148590.1:5566-10857 GCF_000410635.1 Comamonas sp. B-9 | reverse complement strand
GGCATCGGCCTGCGGGCCAAACCCCTTCCCCAGCCGGCGCAAGAAGCCGGCAATGGCCACCGGCTGGAACTTGGGGTCCAGCACCCCGGCCTCGATGCGCGAGTAATCCATCAGGGTGTCGAGCATCTCGCGGCTGGCCGACAGCGCAGCGCGCGCGTGCTCGAGCACCACCGCCTGCTGGCTGTTGAGGCCCGAGCCGCGCAAGGTCTCCAGAAACAGGTTGAGCGCCTGCACCGGCTGGCGCAGGTCATGGCTGGCGCCGGCCAGAAAGCGGTTCTTGGCCCGCACCGCGTTCTGGGCCGAGCGGGCATGGTCGCTCAGGTGTTTCTTGTACGACGCAATGGCCCGGCCCAGCTGGTCGATCTCGTCGCCCCACTGCTGGGGCACGGCGTAGATGCCGCCAAACTCGTCATTGCTGACCTCGCGGCGCAGCGCCACCAGGCGGCGCGAGACCGAGGCATGCATGTAGATGCCCGCCATCGCCACGCACAGGATCAGCACGGCCACCAGCCAGTTCAGGTTGGTCTGCTGCGCGGCCACATCGCGCGAGAGCTGCACGCTGCGCTCATTGAGCTGGCGCCGCAGGTCGGCCGCAGCGCGGCTGGCCAGCAAGGACATGTCGGTGGCCAGCATCTGGTTCTCTGCCACCAGGTGGAAGACGGCGCGGTCATCGAGGCCATGCTGCGCGGGCTGAAAGATCGCCTGGCTCAGCTGCTGCACATTGGCGTTGAGCGCATTGCGCTTGGACTGCATCAGCGGGTCGATCGCGCCATCGAGCCGCGTCTGCGTCATCTCGCCGAGCAGCTTGTCGAGCCAGCCCATGCGGTCGGTCAGCTCCACCATGTTCAGCCGCCGCTCGCCGATGTCATTGGTGATGGCGACCAGGCGCGCATAGCTGCCGATCATCTCGCTTTGCTGCATCACGCGCGTGCTGGCAATGAGCTGCTCCATCTCCACGCTGGACAGCTGCTGCAGGGCCTGGTTGGTGCGGCGCAGGCCCTGCAAGGTCAAGGCAAACACCACGGCAATGCCCACGGCCAGAATCACCAGCATCAGCAAGATGCGCGAGGTCACCGACATCGGAAAGCTGCGCTTGTCCGGTGCGGCCTGCGCGGCAGGCGCTGCTGGTGGTGATGGGCTGTTTGCCATAGGGTCTGCCATCGCTCTCAGTTCTGCCAGCGCAGGTCTTCCAGCGCAAAGGTCGGGATCGGGCACTGGGACCACATGCCCACCAGGCCCTTGCGCATGAAGTTGCGCTCGGGCCGCACGACGATAAAGGCGTTGACCGCATCTTCGGCCAGCTGCCTTTGCGCCTGGCCCAGCCAGTCATCGAGCTCCTGGGGCGATGCGGAGGCGCGCAGCTTTTCCCAGATCTTCTTGAACACGCGGTTGTTGTACTGGAAGTAGTAGTCATCGCGCGCATAGATGCCGATGTCCATCGGCTCCACATGCATGATCAGGCTCAGGTCATAGTCCTTGCGCTTCATCACCTGGTCCAGCCAGGTGGGCCAGTCCATGCGGATGATCTCGACCTGCAGGCCAATGGCTTCGAGCTGTGCGGCCACGATCAGGCTGCCGTAGCGCCCGTAGTCGGTGGGCGGCACGGCCAGGCGCAGGCTGGGGCCCGGGGCCACCTGGGCCTGGGCGAGCAGGGCCTTGGCCTGGGCCGGGTCGTAGGGGTAGCGCTGTACCAGGTCGACATAGGCCCGGTGGTGGGGCGAGAAGTGGCTGCCAATGGGCAGCACCTCGATGGAGCCGCCATAGATGTCCTGGTAGCGGCTGCGGTCGAGCGCATGGTTGATGGCGCGCCGCACGCGGATATCGTTCAGCGGCGCGCGCGCATTGTTCATCGCGATCAGCAGCTTGCCTTCCACCCCGCGCTGGCCCATCACATAGTCGGTGCGCGCCATGAACGAGGCCGTCAGCCGCGTGACCGAGCTGAGCGCATCGATGCGGCCTTCGGCCAGCATGTTCTCGGTCTCCGCTGCGCTCGACATGAAGAGGAAATCGGCCATGCGGATGGCGGGCTTCTTGCTGTCCCACCACTGCTCGTTGCGCAGCAAGGTGATCGATTTGCCCTTGGTCCATTTTTCGACCTGGTAGGGGCCGGTGCCCACCGGCGCGCTGGCATTGCTCGCGGCGCTGTCGGGGTGCACCATCACCGCGCCGGGCATGGCCAGCGCATAGCTGAGCAGTGCGTCGGGCTCGCTCAGGCGGATGCGCAGCAGGTACTCGTCCACGGCCTCGACGGAGACGAGCTTGTCGAACCATTCGAGGTAGGCATTGGTGTTCTTCATCTGCAGCAGGCGCTGCAGGCTGAAGGCAGCCGTGGCGGCATTGAAGGGCTTGCCATCGTGGTAGCGCACTTGGCGGCGCAGCACCATATCGACCTGCTTGCCGTCCTGGCTCACGGTCCAGCTCTGCGCCAGGCGCGGCTTGATCTGGCCTTGCCCGTCGATGATGGTCAGGCCCTCGAACACATTGGCGTAGGTGATCTCGCTGGCGGTGGCCGCCGACGTGCTGGTGATGTCGAACGACGCGGGCTCCAGCGGTATGCCGATGCGCAGGCGCTCGGACGCGGCCTTGGCGGGGGCCAGGCCCACCAGGCAGCAGAGCAGCAAAACGGCCAATGCCCAGCGCATCCACTGGGGCTTGTCTTGGGGGCCTGTGTCCATCATGGCTTCCTCGTTGTGCACCTGCCTGGCATTGGGCCGGCAGGTGGCATGGCGCTGGCGCTTGGGCGGCGACAGCAACAGCTTTTTATTTGATGGCCGTGGCGGGCAGGATACCGTTGCGCTGCGCCACCAGCACCGCCTGGGTACGGGTATCGGCCCCCAGGTGCTTGAGGATGGACGCCACCTGGTTGCGGATCGTATGTTCGCTCAGCCCGAAATGCTTGGCAATGGCCTTGTTGCTAAAGCCCTTGGCCAGCATCTTGAGCACTTCATACTGGCGCAGCGGCAGCACCTCGGCGCTGGGCTTGGCAGCGGGCTCCAGGCTGCGGCCGCTGGCCTTGTGGATGTTGTGCTCCATGCCCAGGCTGCGCAGCAACCAGTGCTGCACCTGCGCGCAGATGGCCTCGGGCTCCAGCGCCTTGGAGATAAAGCCCGAGGCGCCCTGGCGCACCGCATCGCGCATCAGCTCGGGGTGGTCATGGCCCGAGAGCATCACCACATAGGCGCCAGGCCAGCGTTTGCGGATCTGGCCAATGCCTTCGAGCCCATCGCAGCCGGGCATGCTGATGTCGAGCATGACGAGGTTGACCCAGTGCTCTTGCGCCACCGCATCGGTGACCGAACCCGCTTCGTGGATATCGGCCTGCAGCATGTTGCTGCTCAGCAGCATCATGCGCAGGCCCTGGCGGAAGAGGGGATGGTCATCCACCAGCATGACCGATGGCAGGGGCAGTGTCATATCCGCAGGCTCCTTCTTGCGGCATGGGGGGCGCAGTTCTTCATGGCCCGTACCTTACATCTATTTACCGAAGCAACCAATAGTCCATATGAACTAGTGCGCCTCACCGCCGCTTTGATAGTTTCGGAGTATCTGCTCGTGTTGAAAAAAGTCCAATGATTTTTATGGATTTATTTGAAATTCAAGGCTCTGTTTTTCAGAGTGCTTGCGCCGCAAAACGGTCTCTAGGCTAGTACATCTGGTCTATTTACAATTACTTACCGCCAGCCGAACATGCCTTCCATGCGATGGCTGGCCGCCATGGGATGCCTGTCGTCGCTCCATCTGTTTTGCCCATGAACAGCACAACACCCAACTGTGAGGACGACATGAAACACAGCGCCATCTACCTCGCCGCAGCCCTGCTGACGGCAGCCGCTTCCAGCCACGCACAAGGCTGGCTCGGCGAATCGGTGCCCTGGCAGTTCCAGACCAGCGCCGACCGCGCCAACCGGGCTCTCGTCAATGACCTGGTCGAAAAGAAAAAAGGCGGCTACTACGACGCCTTTAAAAGCACCTACATCACCAATATCGAGCGCCAGGTGAACTGCAACTTCCAGCCCACCGCCGCCGGCAACAGCAGCTCGGCCGACCAGGCCAACCAGGTCGCCTCTCCGCAGACCAATGCATCGGCAGGCAACAGCGCATCGAGCACCGGCAGCGCCAGCGAAAGCAGCGACAACCTGGGCCGTGGTGGCGTGGCCAACAACAACCAGAGCAACAGCGGCGCCATCAGCAGTGGCGTGCAGGGCAGCCCATCGACGACCACGATGGCGCCGATCAACAGCGAAAACGCCCATGGCCAGCAGGACATGCAGGTCGCGCAGAACAACAGCGGCAACCAAAGCACCAACGTGAGCGGCAGCTCGGCCTGCCAGTTTGGCGCCAGCGGTGCCATCAACTAAAGCGCGGACGGAGGACACCATGCACGCCCTGAACCTTTCCCCCCTGTCCGCGCGCGGCCCGCTGCCCCGCCGCACGATGACCCTGTCGGCCCTGGCCGCCACCTTGCTGCTGAGCGGCTGCGCGCTGCCCACCTACCAGCAGGTACGTATGGCCGATGACGAAGCGCCCGTGATGCAAGGCCCTGGCCCGCGCCACAACGGCACCCCGCTGGACAACAGCTTTGCCTGCCTGTCGCACCGCATCGTCGAGCAGCGCAATGGCCGCGCCCCGCTGTCGATTGCCGTGGGCGACATCAAGGACTACACCGGCAAGTACTCCCAGGGCGATGGCAATGTCGTCACCCAGGGCGGATCGCTGATGGTCTATTCGGCGCTGGGCAAGCTCGGCGGCGCCATCGATGTGCGCGAGCGCTTTGACACCCGCGTGGCCGAGCTGGAGCTGGCCTACACCGACCGGCGCCAGCTGGGCGATGGCAACCAGCATGCACTGGCCGATGAGAAGGGCCAGCGCGCGGTGCCCTGGCTGCCGTACTACGGCGGCTCCATCCTGCGCTCGGACTACTACATCATCGGCGGCCTCACCGAGGTGAACTACAACATCCAGTCCGGCGGCATCGAAGCCCAGGTCAACCAGATCGGCCCGCGCTACCGCGTCTTCACGATGAACGTGGGCGCCGACCTGCGCATCGTCGAGACCAAGACCTTGCGCGTGGTGCGTGCCGTCAGCCTGCAAAAGCAGATCGTGGGCCGCGAGATTGGTGCGGGTATCTTCCGCTTCTTTGGCAGCAACCTGTTTGACATCAACGCCGGCAGCAAGGACCTGGAGCCCGTGCAACTGGGCGTGCGCACCACCTTGGAGCAAGGCGTGCTCGAGCTGATCAGCACGGTGACGCAGACCCCGGCCGGCCCTTGCATGGAAGGCGCCAAGACGGC
>NZ_KE148590.1:0-5470 GCF_000410635.1 Comamonas sp. B-9 | reverse complement strand
CAGCCCCGGAGCCGATGCCCGAAAAAACCAAGGCCGCGATGACCTCGCTGGACGTGGTCTTTGAAGAGAACAACACCCGTATCGCGCAGCAATCGGCCACCGCCGCAGAGACCGTGGCGACGCGCCTGCGCGCCGGCCAGGGCGTGCGCATGGCGCTGCTGGCACGCGAGAACGAGAACGACCAAACCCCCGCCCGCCGCGATGCGCTGACCGACGAGCGCCTGCAGGCGCTGCGCGCTGAACTGGCCCAGCACGGCATCCCGCCTGGCCAGGTGCAGGTGCTGTGGCGCCCCACGCCCGGCGACACCACGGTGCACCGCTACGGCGCGGGCTACCGCCTGCTGGCGCGGCTGCAGGTCAAGCCTTGACCGGCATCGTTCCAAAGCTACCAATTTCATAGCTTATAGCGCTTTATAGACGGGCACTAAGAGCATAAAACACCCAAATCACGTCTAGTTTTTCTCCCTGTACGACTAGGAGACAGTCATGTCCCACAAGCACCCAACCTTTCTTCGCCGGGCACGCCTGGCTCCGCTGGCCGCTGCGGCGGCATTGATCGCTGCGACCTCCGGCGTGGCGCTGGCGCAGAGCAATGGAAGCGCTCCGGTGGCCGGACCCTCGGCCAACCAAACCAGCAACGGGGTGGTGAACGCCCAAAACAGCAGCAATGCGCAGTACACCAACTTCCCCAGCAATGGCGTGGTGAACGGCAATGGCGTGGATGCGCTGGCCATTGGCAACCAGCACCGGCTTGCCACCGGTGCGGCTGCCGCCCTGACCATCAACAACCAGCCGCTGACGCAGCCCACGGTGGATATTGCTCAGCAGGTCAGCGGCACCGTCATCAGCACCACCTCTGGACTGATCGGCGTCAATGCCGCCAATGTGATCGGCAACCACGATGGTGATACCGCCAGCGTGAGCAACAACGAAGCCACCTCCACCGCGATCGGCAGCACGGCGGTAGGCACCATGCAGATCACCGGCACAGCGGTGGACATGAGCACCCCGGCGACGGCGGCGGTTAGCCAGACGGCAACGGGCGCGGTGTTTGGCACCACCTCCCTGACCCAGGTAGGTATCCGCCTGAACCAGACCGGCGGTGCCAACCCCGCCAATGCCATGGACAACCTGGGGCTGAGTGTCTCGGGCAACCAGGTCGATGCCAGTGCCCAGGCCAATACCACCCAGGCGGGTATCCAGGTGCAGGGCAGCAGCGTCAATGTGGGGGCCGATGCCAGCAGTACCGTTGACCAAGTGGCCACGGGCCCTGTTTTTGGCATCAGCTCGGTCGGCAATTTGCTGGGTATCCGGGTTCAGGGCACCCCCAACCAGCCCATGACGGACAGCACCCTGAGCGTGAGCGGCAACCAGGTGCAAGCCTCCGCTGGCGGTAACCAACAGACCAGCAACCTGCAGATCACGGCATCGGGTGATGTGGTGCAGGCGCCCGGTACGGTTCTGGCCACCACGGCGACCCAGGGCAATGGCGGCCTTGTCATCGCCTCAGGCTCGGCAACCACCCTGGGCATCGACAACCAAAAGCCTGGCTCGGCCAACAACAGCTACAGCGTCGCGGGCAACAGCGTCAGCGCCCAAGCCGATGGCAACAGCGGCAGCAACCGCACGGCTGTGGCTGCTGCAGGCAGTATCGACGGTGCGGTGTTGGAGACCACGAATTCCCAGACCCTGGTCTCGCCCGTCGTCACCGCTGGTGCGAGTGTGTTATCGCTGGGCGTGCAGACCCTGGACAGCAGCAACGACACCATGAACGTCAGCGGCAACCTGGTCCAAGCCCAGGCCCAGGGCTCCAGCGCCAGCAACCAGACCCGTGCAGGGGCCAGCAACATTGCGGGCAGCCTGGCCACCACGGCCAATACCCAGGTGAATGCGGGCGGTGCCGTTTCGGCCGGTGCTGGCGCTGCGCGCATCGGCAGCAGCTCGACCAGCCTGTCTGGCAGCAGCCTGACGGTGAGCGGCAACCAGGTCAGCGCTGACGCTACGGCCGCCTCCGCCACCAACGATGCCCAACTGGGTGCCGACAATACGGTGACGCAATCGGCCGCCGTGGTGATGAACACGCAGGGCCATGCCTTCGGCGAAGTGGAGGCCAGCGCCAGCTCCAACCTGGTGGGCGCAGCGACTACCAGCGCCACCAATTCCACTCTGGTGGTCAGCGGCAACCAGTTCAGCGCCAGCGCTGCCAGCCAGAAGGCCGACAACCTGGCCCGCATCAATGCCACCAATGGTGTGGTTGATTCTGGCGCCATCGTGGTCAATGTGCAGGACCACCAGGCCGGCAATGTCGGTGCCACGGTCGCAGACTTCATCAACGTCAGCCCTGCGCCCCAGCCAGCCCCGATGCTGATCGGCCTGCGTGCCGACACGGCCTCGGGCGCCAGCCTCACCGTCACCGGCAACCAGGGCGCCTCGGATGCCATCGTCAACCAGGCGAACAACCAGGTCTCGATGGCCGGCAGCCGCATCGATGGCAGCTCCGCGGCCATTCTCTACAACGCACAAAACGTGTCGTCGGGCAATGCACAATCGCTCACCTGGGTCAACCTGGGGGTAGATGGCAACACCGTGGCAGACACCACGCGTGCCGGTGGCCATGAGCTGGTGGTGAGCAACAACCAGTTCAGCGCCAATGCCAGCCAGAACCAGGCCGTCAACAGCCTGGAGATGAACGCCGTCAGCACGCTGGGAACGGGCAGCCTGCAGCCGGCACTGCTGGGCAGCGTGCAGACCTCGGCAGGCGACACCTCGGCGACCACGCGGATGGACATCCTCAGCGGCAACAGTGTGGCTACCGATGCCAGCGGCAATACCACCATCACGGGCAACCAGGCCAGCAGCATGGCGCGTGCCAACGTCGCCAACAACCAGCTGACCCTGGCTGCCGGCACGCAGGCCAGCGACCAGTTCGCGTTGCTGGCCAATACCCAGGGCAACGTGGGTGCCGTCACCTCGACCACCAGCTTGCTGGCCGGCGGCAGTGCCGCCAACCGGATTGATGGCAACATCACCACCACCGGCAACCAGGCGCTGGCCGTAGCGGCAGGTAATACGTCCCTCAACAGCGTGCAGGTAGGTGCCGGCACGGCGCTCAACAGCGGCTCGGGCGTGGGCTTACTCAATTCGCAGGCCAACAGCGGCAACGTGTTGGCCACCGCAACCCTGAACGCCGATGGCTTCAGCCGTGGCAGCTCGCTCAACCTGAGCGGCAACACGGCCAGCGCCACGGCCGTGGGCAACAACGCGGAGAACGTCGTGAACGTGTCGGCCCTGCCTGGCCAGCAAATGGCCAGCGCGCAGCTGACCTCCACCCAGATCAACAGCGGCAACGTGTCGGCGGTGGTCAGCGGCAGCTACAGCGCCTCCGGCGTACCGGGCACCAGCGGCATCAACGTATCGGGCAACCGCTCGTCTGCGGTGGCGATTGGCAACCGTGCCACCTCGTCGATGACATTGGGTGTGCAATAAGCCGTAAGGCCTTGCACTTTGACAGCCCGCCTGGCCCCCCAGGCGGGCTTTTTTGTGTCTGCCAGCAGTGGGGCATATCGCACCCTTTGCGTGCGAAATGCTGCCGGGGCTAACCTGCCGGGTTTTCAACTGCAGGAGTTTTGGTATGAACCTCGCGATACCCCCCTTCTGGGCATCCTGGCTGTACCGGCCGGTGGAGTTGCGCATCGATGTGAGCCCGATTCCACCCCATCAACTCGAAGGCGAATGCGCCTCCATCCACGATCGCATCCACACCCCCGGCGACCGGCTCCATGGCCTGCCCGAGATTCCTTTGTCCGACCCCCGTTTTGCCATCCGCTACCGCAGTGCCGATGGCGAGTTCTATGTCTATGTCGAAGACCAGCTGGAGCACCGCATTGCGGGCTTTACCGTCTTCAACCGCCTGATCGAGCTGGACAAGCGCGCCGACCGCTACATACGCGGCCCACACAGCCGCTTTGACCCCGCCTACCAGCGCAAGGGCCTGGCCTCTTGCATCTACCGCTGGGCGCTCGATGCAGGCCTGTGCCTGGTCACAGGCGCGCGCCAGTCACCGGGCGCGCATGCGCTGTGGCACAAGCTCGCTGCCAGCCACCGCCTGGGCTATGTCGATATCCACAACAAGAAAATGCACTACCTGGGCGAGCGCATGGCGCCCGAGCGGCTCGATCCGCTCAGCACCCGCATGTTTCTGCTGGGGCAGGGCTGGTCGCTGGGCAGCTTTGCGGCAGCCACCGGCATGCGCTGCGATTGACGATGCCGCGCGGCATCACGCGGGCCGGCGCATCACGAACTTGCCCGCCTCGCTGATCGTGAAATAGTCGCCCGGCCCGCCGCCGCGCAGCAGCGGTTTGCCCGCTGCCGTCTGGTACACGCCGCCTTGCAGCAGCTGCTCGTCGATATGCACCATCACCACCTCGCCCAGCACCAGCCAGGTGGGCACCTGCGCGCCTTGCGCGGTCTGCAGCTGCACGATCTGGGTGCAGCGGCATTCCATCGTCACCAGGCTGGCCTGCACGCGCGGCGGGCGCACCAGTGTCGAGGGCTCGGTGGCCAGGCCGGCCAGCTCGAATTCGTTCACCTCGGGGCCCACGGCCGCGCAGCTCTGGTTCATCGCCTCGGCCAGCGATTCGCTCGCCAGGTTCCAGACAAACTCGCCCGTCGCCTCGATGTTGTTCAGGCTGTCTTTGCGCCCCACGCTGGCAAAGCCGACGATGGGCGGCACATAGTTGAAGGCGTTGAAAAAGCTGTAGGGCGCCAGGTTCAGCACGCCGCTGCTGCTGGTGCTGGAGATCCAGCCAATCGGGCGCGGGCCGACGATGGCATTGAAGGGGTCATGGGGCAGGCGGTGGCCTTGGCGGGGTTCGTAGCTGTGCAGGGGCATGGTGGGGCAATGACTGAGTGGGAAAGCGGTAGACGGCGGCAGATTGCGCAGATTTCTAGCGGGTCTGCATGCCCAGAAAACGCACCGGTGACAGGCCGCAGGCACGCTGCACCATGGCGCTGAAGGCGCTGGGCGTATAGCCCAGCTCGGCAGCTATCTGGCCAATGGCCAGGCCGCTGGCACCCAGCTCCACCGCCTTGGCCAGAATGACCTGCTGGCGCCACTGCAGGTAGGTGCAGCCCAGCTCCTGGCGGAACAGGCGCGCAATGGTGCGTGGGCTGGCGCCGCTGTTGTGGGCAAAGGCCTGCAGGCTGTCATGGGCCAGCGGGTCGTCCAGGACGGCCTGGCACAGGCTGTGCAGGCGCTTGTCGCGCGGCATGTCCACCCGCAGATCGAGCTGGGTGGCCTGGCGCAGCTCATCGAGCAGCAGCGCGCTGACATGGCGCTCGCGTGCGAGCTGCGCGGCGCTGGGCGCGGGTGCATCGTCGGGCAGGGTGGGCAGATCGCAGACGAGCGCGCGCATCAGCTCGGAGACCTCCAGCACGCGGCAGCGGCGCCAGAGGTTGGCAGCGCTGTCAC
>NZ_KE148589.1:40486-40779 GCF_000410635.1 Comamonas sp. B-9 | reverse complement strand
CCAGCAAGACCACAAAGAGCGCAGCGACGCCCGCGCCAATGCCCAGCAGCACGCTGGAGGTGAGCCAGGCCGCTACCAGGCCTGCTGCGCCGCCGGTGGCCAGCGAGCCCAGCGCGCGGCCCAGCATGCTGCGCAACACGCTGCCGCCCACCATCACAAAGATAAAGAAGAACAGCAGCAGCTGCGCCGGGTCATCGGGCAAGGCCGACGACGCCTGGTTGTGGGCAGGGGGCGTGCTGCGGGGCGGCGGCAGCGCCTCGCCCTTGATCAGCGCGCTGATCTGGGCAAGGCTG
>NZ_KE148589.1:38507-40377 GCF_000410635.1 Comamonas sp. B-9 | reverse complement strand
GACCTCGATGCGCATGCGCCGGTCGTCCTTGGCCACCAGCACCAGCAGGCCATCGCCCACGTCCTTGCGGCCAATCTTCCAGGTGCTGGCCACGCGCTGGGCATAGGCGGCAATGTCTTCGGGGCTGGTGCTGGCGACCATCAGCACCACGACCTGCGCGCCGGTGTCGCGCTCCAGCGCCGTCAGCTGCGCTTCGAGTTGGGCCTGGTCCTGCGCGCTCAGAGTGGCGGTCTGGTCGATCACATGGGCGCTGAGCGCCGGCACCGGCTGCACGGCAGCGCGCGCTGGCGCGCTGAGCCAGGGCAGCAGCACGGCCACTGCCAGGGCCAGCACCCAGGCCAGCGGCGGGCGCCAAGCGGGCATCCGGGCCATGCGCTTACTTCCGCTCGGACGAGAAGTCGACGCTAGGCGGCTGGGAAATCTGGGCCTCGTTCTGCACCGTGAAATTGGCCTTGGGCTGGTAGCCAAAGACCTTGGCCGTCAGGTTGGTGGGGAACACGCGGGCCTTGATGTTGTAGGCCTTGACGGTGCCGATATAGCGGTCCCGTGCCACGGCAATGCGGTTTTCTGTACCTTCCAGCGTCACGCGCAGATCGCGGAAAGCCTGGTTCGCCTTGAGCTCGGGGTAGCGCTCCGAGACCACCATCAGGCGCGACAGCGCGCTCGACAGCTCGCCCTGTGCCTGCTGGAACTTGTTGAAAGCCTCGGGGTTGTTCACCAGCTCGGGCGTGGCCTGGATCGAGGTGGCCTTGGCCCGCGCTTCGATCACCTTGGTGAGCGTGTCCTGCTCGAAGTTGGCCTCGCCCTTGACCGAGGCCACGATGTTGGGCACCAGGTCCGCACGGCGCTGGTACTGGCTCAGCACCTCGCTCCAGGCGGCGGTGGATTCTTCGTCCAGCCGTTGAAAATCGTTATAGCCGCAGCCCGTCAGTGCCAGCGCTGCGGCTGCTACCACCAGAAATCGTTTCCATGCGTTCATGAGGGCTCCTCGCCATGTTCAGAGCCGCCATTGTTACCGATCTGGCAGCGGCCCATTGTCAGCGATTATTGACGGTCTGAGGGGTGCATGACCGGCATGCCGGCGTCGGCGCATGCAGTAGGATCGCCAGATGGACGATATCGTGAAACAAGCCATGGCCAAATGGCCCAATGTGCCCGCCTGCTGGGGCTGGCTGGCGCTGGATGCGCGCGGCAACTGGTGGTTGCGCGATGCGCAGGCGCAGGCCGCCGGCGCTTTTGCCAGTGGCCTGCCAGGCGCCAAGGGCTCGCGGGTGGAGCATGACAAGCTCGCGCAGTTCATTGCCCGCAATTACCTCGCCGATGCCCAGGGCTGCTGGTATTTCCAGAATGGCCCGCAGCAGGTGTTTGTGGAGCTGGAGGCCACCCCCTGGGTCTGGCGCGCGCAGTGGCGCGATGAGGCCCTGCAGCTGCATGCCCATACTGGTGCGGTGCTGGCGCCTGCGCAGGTGCAGGCCGTGCTGGCCGATGAGCAAGGTGCCGTCTACCTGCACACGGACCAGGGGCTGGGCATTGTGCATACGCAGGATGTGCTGGATGTGTCGCAGGCCCTGGAGCAGGGCCTGTTACCTGAGCCGACCGAAGTGGCCAGCGTGCTGCTGGAAAAGCGTTATGGCTTTGTGCGCTCGCCCGCTGCGCTGAAGGCGGCGGGCCAGGCTTGATCTTTTAGCGGGCGCAGTGGACAGCCTGCTTATTGCGCTTGCTCCACCATGTACTGCACCGCCGCATGGATTTCTTCATCCGATGCGCTGGAGCCGCCACGTGGGGGCATCGCTCCCTTGCCGCTGATGGCGATCTTCACCATGCTGTCGATGCCCTGGGCGATATAGGGTGCCCAGGCGGCCTTGTCACC
>NZ_KE148589.1:0-38497 GCF_000410635.1 Comamonas sp. B-9 | reverse complement strand
CCCCGACCTGGGGCGCCCCTGCCACACCAGCGGCATGGCAGACAAAGCAGGCCTTGTCATACAGCGCCTTGCCATTGACGGCGGCGTTGGCCGTGGGAGCGGCGGCAGGGGCTGCGGCTGCAGCGGCAGCAGGCTCGGCGCTTGCCGCAGCAGGGGCGCTGGTTGCGGCCGGTGCAGCCGCAGCAGAAGCAGCAGCGGCGGCACTGCCCGCATCGGCGCTGGCAGCGGCCGGGCGCTGGGGGTCGTCAAATTTGGCGCCTGCGGCATTGGCCATGTAGACCACGCCACGCGCGATTTCGGTGTCTTCAAAGTCACCCCCGCCTTGCGGGGCCATGGCGCCCTTGCCGGCCAGGGCCGAGTGCAGCAGCGCTTCGAGGCCGGTCTTGATGCGCGGCGCCCAGGCAGCGGCATCTTCAAACTTGGGGGCGCCGGCGGTGCCGGTGGCATGGCAGGGGGCGCACTGGGCCTGGTAGACCTCCTGGCCGGATTTGAGGGGGCGGTTGGCGTCGCGTATTTCGACCGAGCCCACTTTCTGCAGCCGGCTTTCGATGGAGCCTGCGTTATCGGCCGCGCCGGGGCCGGATTTGTTGGCAGAGGTCACATAGGTCACCAGACCGATGATGGCAAAAACCGGAATCACAAAAGCAAAGATCACCGTCCACAAAAACTGCTTGGGTGTTCTGACCGGGCCCGTGTGTGCTTCTTCTTGCTGGATGTCGCTCATGGCTTCCTCAAATTCTTTGGGGGCTTGTTGTTCATCGTGCAGAGGCCAAAATCATTATATCGACGGGTTTTTTGGCATGGCCTCCGGGCTAATACCTGCAGGCAAACCGCCACACTTGCGGCGCCGGCGCATAAAAAAATGGCTTGCCAGGGGGCTGGCAAGCCATTGTGGGGCCGCAACTGCGGGCGTTAACCTATGGTTTGCCAGCAGTGGGCGCCGCCTGTGCGACAGTGTCGGCCGGTGCCGGATCGGTCCAGCCGCCGCCCAGCGCCTTGTACAGGCCGACCTGGTTTTGCAGCTGGGTCAGGCGCACTTGCACCACCGCTTGCTGCAAGGTGAACAGCGAGCGCTGCGCATCGAGCAGGTCCAGGTAGCTGGCCACGCCGTTCTTGTAGCGCAGGTCCGATAGCTTCAGGCGTGCCGACTCGGCCTCGACCTGGGCTTGCTGCGACTGCAACTGGTCGGACAGTGTCTGGCGGCTGACGAGGGCATCCGACACTTCGCGGAACGCCGTCTGGATGGCTTTCTCATACTGCGCTGCAGCAATCTGCGTCTGCACCTGCGCCACTTCCAGGTTGGCCTGGTTGCGGCCGGCATTGAAGATCGGCAGGTACAGCGAAGGCGCGATCGTGAAGCCCTTGGACTTGGAGTCGAACAGGTCGGACAGCTCGGAGCTGGCAAAGCCGGCGCTGGCCGTCAGCGAGATCGCCGGGTAGAACAGCGCACGCGCCGCGCCAATGTTGGCATTGGCGGCGATCATGGTCTGCTCGGCCTGGCGCAGGTCGGGGCGGCGCAGCATCAGGTCCGAGGGCAGGCCCGCTGGCACATCGGCCATCACCGGCAGATCGGTCAGGCGCTTGCCCTGCAGGCTGGTCAGCAGCTCGGCCGGTGGCGTCTGGCCCAGCAGCAAGGTCAGGGCGTTGACATCCAGCGCGCGCTGGCGCAGTTGCTGGGCCAAGGTGGCCTTGGCGTTTTCCGTCAGCGACTGGGCCTGGCGGTAGTCCAGCTCCGAAGCCACACCGGCATCGAGGCGCAGCTTGGACAGCTTGATCGACTCCTCACGCGTCTCCAGCGTGCGGCGCGAAATGTCGATCAGCTCCTCGTCGGCCTGCAGGGTCAGCCAGGCATTGGCGACCGAGGCCACCAGGCTGATCTGGGCCGACTTGCGGCCTTCTTCAGTCGCCAGATACTGGGCCAGAGCCTGCTCCTTGAGGCTGCTGATGCGGCCAAAGAAGTCAATCTCCCAGCTCTGGATGCCGACACCTACGCTGAAGGCATTCGCATAGCCGCCCGTGATCTGGCTGCGCTGGCGCGAGGCCGCACCCGAGACGCCCACTTCCGGAAAGCGCTGGGCGTCCTGGATCTGGTAGAGCGCACGGGCCTGGGCGATGTTGAGCACCGCCACGCGCAAGTCACGGTTGTTGTCCAGCGCGGTCTGGATCAGCTGCTGCAGGCGCGTATCGGTGAAGAAGTTCTGCCAGGGAATATCGGCAGCGGCCTGCTGCGTCTCTTCCGTGGCCACCGGATACTGCGCCGCCACCGGGGTGGCAGGCTTATCCAGTGACGGAATCAGCGAGCAGCCCGAGGCCAGCAGGGCCGCAGCCAGAACGGTTGGTATCAGTTTCTTATTCATGGTGGGTTCCTTTCCCCACATTGGCAGACAGAACGGCGTCGTGTCCGCGGTCAGGCGAATGCGGCGCGGGCGGGCTGCCTTGCGGTCCCTTGTCCTGCTCGCCCTTGCGGCCAAACAGACGGAAGACCTCGACAAAGAACACCGGCACCAGGAACACGGCCAGGAAGGTGCCGATGATCATGCCCCAGAACACGCCGGTGCCGATCTCGTGCTGACTCACGGCGCTGGCGCCCGAGGCGATGTACAGCGGCACCACACCCAGGATGAACGCGAGCGAGGTCATCAGGATCGGGCGGAAACGCAGGTGACCGGCTTCGAGCGCTGCATCGAGCGCGCTCATGCCCTGGTCGTGCAGGTCCTTGGCGAACTCCACAATCAAGATGGCGTTCTTCGCAGACAAGCCGATCACGGTGATCAGTGCCACTTGGAAGTAGATGTCGTTGGGCATGCCACGCAGGTGCATACCGGCAACGGCGCCCAGCACGCCCAGTGGCACCACCAGCAGCACGGCCAGCGGAATGCTCCAGCTCTCATACAGCGCTGCCAGGCAGAGGAACACCGCCAGGATCGAGAACGCGTACAGGATCATTGCCGACGAGCCGGCTTTCTTTTCGTCCAGCGACTGGCCGGTCCACTCGTAGCCAAAGCCTTGGGGCAGCTCGGCCGAGAGCTTTTCCATCTCTGCCATCGCGTCACCGGTGGTGTAGCCGGGCTTGGCCTGGCCGGTGATGCTCATCGAGGGATAGCCGTTGTAGCGCGACATCTGCATCGGGCCGGTGATCCACTTGGCGGTCACCAGGGTCGAGAGCTCGACCAGCTTGCCATCCGCATTGGGCACGGTCAGCTTCAGCACGTCTTCGGGCTGCATGCGGGTGGCAGCGTCGGCCTGGATGGTCACGCGCTGCATATAGCCCTTGTTCGGGAAGTCGGTCGAGTTGCTCGAGCCCAGTGCCGTCGACAAGGTGGTGGCGATATCGCCCATGCTGACCTTTTGTGCCGATACCGCATTGCGGTTGATATCGACCTGCCACTGCGGCGCGTCGTCCACACCGTCAAAACGCATGCCGGTCAGGATGGGGCTCTTGCTCGCCTTAGCGATCAGGTCATTGCGGGCCTTGAGCAGCTCGGCGTGTCCATGGTTGCCCCGGTCCTGCAGACGGAAGGTAAAGCCATCGCTGTTGCCCAGCTCGGAGATCGACGGTGGCACCAGGGTGTAGATGAAGCCGTCACGCAGGCTCATCATCGCGCCCATGGCACGGCCGGCGAACGACGAGGCATCCGAGCCCGGCGCGGTGCGCTCGGACCAGTCCTTGAACACCGTGAAGGCCAGACCCATGTTCTGCGCTTGACCGGCAAAGCTGAAGCCCAGAATGCTCACGATGTTGGCCGTCTCGGGTTGCGCCAGGGCAAAGTCTTCGAGCTGCTTCATGGTCTCGCTGGTGCGCTCCTGGGTGGCACCCGGGGGCAGCTGCACCAGGGAGATCACATAGCCCTGGTCTTCCACCGGCAGGAACGCAGTGGGCAGTGCCTTGAAGCCAAACACCACACCGACGATCACCGCTGCATAGACCAGGAAGGCCATGAACGTGCGCTTGACGACGCCGACCAGGGTCTTTTGGTAGCCCTTGGTGGCCTTGCCGAACATGCGGTTGAACCAGTTGTAGAAGGGGCCCAGCAGGCCGGTCTTCTTGTCATGCGCATGGCCCTTGGGAATGGGCTTGAGCATGGTGGCGCACAGCGCAGGCGTCAGGGTCAGCGCGAAGAAGCCCGAGAAGAAGATTGAGATCGCCATCACCAGCGAGAACTGGCGGTAGATATTGCCGGTCGCGCCCGAGAACATGGCCAGCGGGATGAACACGGTCACCAGAATCACGGTAATACCGACCACGGCACCCTGGATCTGGCCCATGGCCTTGATCGTCGCCTCCTTGGGCGATAAGCCCTCTTCGGACATGATCCGCTCGACGTTCTCGACCACCACGATCGCATCGTCCACGACGATACCGATCACCAGCACCATGGCGAACATCGACAGAATATTGATGGTCAGCCCCACGCTGTACATCACGGCAAAGGCCCCGAGCAGCGCAATGGGCACGACGATGGTCGGGATCAGGGTGTAGCGGATGTTCTGCAGGAAGATCAGCATCACGATGAACACCAGCACAATGGCTTCGAGCAGGGTGTGCAGCACTTTTTCAATCGAGATCTTGACGAACTTCGAGGTGTCATACGGCGCGGCCCACTTCACACCGGCTGGCAGGAAGGGTTCGAGCTCGTCCATCTTGCTGTAAACCTCTTTGGCGGTGGCCATCGCGTTCGCGGTCGAGGTCAGCTGCACGGCCAGCGCCACGGCGGGCTTGCCGTCCAGGCGCGAGTTGGTGGCATAGCTCTCGGAGCCCAGCTCCACACGCGCCACGTCCTTGAGGCGCACGGTCGAGCCGTCCGAGTTGGAGCGCAGCACCACCTCGCCAAACTCTTCGGGCGTGGACAGCTGGCCCGGCACGACGATGGTGGCGTTCATCATGGTGCCCGGCAGGCTCGGCGTATCGCCCAGCGCGCCGCCGGAGATCTGCTGGTTCTGCGCGGCAATGGCGGCATTGATCTGAGCGATCGACATGCTGTAGCCCTGCAGCTTGGCAGGGTCGACCCAGACGCGCATCGCGCGGCCGGCCGCAAACAGCTGGGCCTTGCCCACGCCGTTCAGACGCTGGATTTCCGGCACCACATTGCGGTTGACGTAATCGGAGATTTCGTCACGCGAGGTCTCCCCGGTGTCCGACTGGAAAGTCAGAATCATCAGGAAGTTGCTCATCGACTTGTCGACGCGCACCCCCAGCGATTGCACGATGCTGGGCAGGCGCGGCGTGGCGCGGGCCAGCCGGTTTTGCACATCCACCTGGGCCAGGTCGGGGTTGGTGCCGGGCTCGAAGGTCACGGTCAACTCGCCGCTGCCGGTGGCAGAGGCGGACGACGACATGTACATCAGGCCTTCGGCGCCGTTGATTTCCCGCTCGATCAGCTGCAGCACCGAGTCGGTCAGGGTCTGCGCGGTTGCGCCAGGGTAGGTCGCCGTCACCGTGATGGTGGGCGGCGCCACGCTCGGGAACTGCGCCACCGGCAGTCGGGTAATGGACACGATACCTGCGAGGACCACGAAGATCGCGATCACCCAGGCAAAAATCGGTCTGTGAATAAAGAACTTTGACATTCCGCTGTGTCCTGTTTATTTGCTGGCGGCGGTGTTGCCTGCAGCTTCTGGCGAGGCGGCGGGCTTGTCCGCAGCGGGTGCCTCAGCCTGGGGCGCTGCCCCCGCTGCGGGAGCCGCTGGCGCTGCCGCCTTGTCGCTCGGGTTCTTCCATGGCACTGGCGTGACGTGTGTCGCGCCCATGCCCAGCTTGATGAAGCCATCGACCATGACCTGGTCGCCCGCCTTGAGGCCTTCGCTCACCACCCAGTTCGTACCCTTGGACTGGCTGATCTGCACGGGCCGTGGGCTGACCGAGCCGTCGGCGGCGACGATCATCACGGTGTTGCCCTTTTCATTGCGGGTCACGGCCTGCTGGGGCACCAGCACGGCGTTGTCCACTTGGGCTTCCTGGATGTGCACACGCACATACATGCCCGGCAGCAGCAGGTTCTCGGGGTTGGGCAGCTCGGCGCGCACGCTCACCTGGCCGGTGGCTGGGTCCACCGTCAGATCGGTGAACAGCAGCTTGCCGGGGTGGGCATAGGGCTTGCCGTCGTCGGTGTAGACGATGACCTTGGCGGCGTTGTCGCCTGCCTTGGCCAGCTTGCCGGACTTGAGCGCCTCCCGCATGCGCAGGATGTCGGACGAGGACTGCGTCACGTTCACATACAGCGGGTTGATCTGCTGGATCACTGCCAGCTCGGTCACACCGCTTTGGCCGACCAGCGCGCCTTCGGTCACCAGGGAGCGGCCAATGCGGCCGGAGATGGGTGCCGTCACCGAGGCATAGCCCAGGTTGATGTTGGCGTTGGTGACAGCGGCTTTGCCGGCCGCGACCTGGGCCAGTGCGGCCTTTTCGTTGGCGACGGCAACGTCGTAGTCCTGCTTGCTGATGGCGTTGGCTTCGACCAGGGGCTTGTAGCGGCGGGCGGTGGATGCGGCCTGGGCCAACGTTGCCTGGGCCTGGGCCAGAGTCGCCTGTGCGCTTTCCAAGTTGGCCCGGTAGGGCGCATTATCGATCTGGAACAGCACCTGGCCGGCCTTGACGTCCGAGCCTTCGGTGAACAGGCGCTTTTGCAAGATGCCGGCTACGCGTGCACCCACTTGGGCCACCCGCACGGGCTCCAGGCGACCGGGCAGGTCGGAGACCACGGGGATGCTCTCGAGCTTCACCGTCAGAACGCTGACCTCAGGCGGCTTGGGTGCGCCTCCTTGCGGGGCTGCGTGTTCGTCTTTCTTGTTGCCGCAGGCGGTCAAGACCAGGGCAGCCACCAGCGTCAGAGCCAGCACACCGGTTGTACGGCGTGGGCTGGTAGCGGCTGGGCGGTTCCCGGTAGATTGGTTTGCTTCATACATCTGCTGCATGAAAGTCCCTTCGGTAGATGAGAAATGGTAAAGATGGAGAACCCGGAGGTCCCTCTAGGGCTTGTCTCACATCCGGGCGCGGATGATCCTCAATTCCCATGAAATTGCTGCGCGATTATACATACATGCGCAAATGTATAATTGTCGAAATTTGATAAATAACGCACGGCCTTTGGGTTGACAAACAGGGGTCATGTGATTGCAAGAACGGAATACAAGCGATGGCCCGACGTACTAAAGCAGAGGCAGATGAGACCCGCATCAAGCTGCTGGATGCGGCAGAACAGGTGTTCTTTGAGAAGGGCGTTGCGCGCGCCTCGCTCAACGAAATCGCCCAGCGGGCAGGTGCGACCCGCGGGGCGGTGTACTGGCATTTCAAAGACAAGGTCGATGTGTTTTCATCGATGCTCGATCGCATTTGCATGCCCTTCGAGGAAATTTGTGACGACAAATACGGTGACCTCGCGCCGCTGGACCGCATTCGCCGGTCCATCTATGCGGTGTTTGACAGTATGGATGGGGATGAACGCCGCCGCAAGGTGTTTGACACGGCGCTGTTCAAGCTCGAATACGTCGGTGAGCTCGAGAGTGTGCGCGAAGGCCATGTCGAGAGTTTTGCCTGCTCGCAGCGCAAATTTGCCGCAGATCTGGAAGAGGCCGCTAGCCGGGACCAGGTGCAGATGCAGATGACGCCCCAGGAGGCGGCGCTGGGCTTGCACTCCCTGTTTGTTGGGCTGATCCATGGCTGGGTGCTCAATGAGGGCAACTTTCCGCTGCGCAGCATGGGTGAAAAGGCGGTCGAGGCCTATCTGGCCGGCCTGGGCTTTGGCCCCGGCAAGCTGGCTGCAGGCCGCTAAAGGTTTTTGATGGGCTGCCCCTGGCGCGATGCCCGGGCGACAACTGAACGGCCAGGGCATCCAAGCCATGCCATAATCTGCGGGTTGATCTGCAGCGCATGGCGTCTGCAGCTTGTGCGGCTGTAGCTCAGTGGATAGAGTATTGGCCTCCGAAGCCAAGGGTCGTGGGTTCGATCCCCGCCAGCCGCACCACTTTGCTATCCAAGGTAGTCCAAGGAAATCTCTCAAGCCCGCGTGTTTACAAGCATTGCGGGTTTTTTTGTCCAATGTACTCTTGCCTTGTCTATGGACATCTAGCGACAAAGTTGGTATTTTTGCTGGTATCTCTCATACCAACAACGACACATACCAACAATGCCGCTCACAGACACCTTCGTGAAACAGGCCAAGCACTCCGGCAAGCCTGCAGGGGATAAGCACAGCGATGGCGGGGGCTTGTATTTGCACATCATGGCCGCTGGCAAGTATTGGCGCATGGCTTACCGGTTTGGCGGTAAGCAAAAGACATTGGCGCTTGGTGTCTATCCAGCGGTCACACTCGCACAAGCTAGACGTCGGCGAGACGATGCAAGAATCAAGCTAGCGGAAAGCATTGATCCGAGCATTGCTAAGCAGGCGGAGAAAGCCGCGAGGGCTGTGGCGGGCGAAAGCACCTTTGAGGCAGTGGCGCGTGAGTACCATGGAGTAAAAAAAGGTGGGTGGAGCGAAAAGTACGCCATCAAGTGGCTACGTGGGCTAGAGAAAGACATATTCCCCTATGTGGGTAGCATGCAACTCATCGACATCACTGCCCCACTGATGTTGAATGCTCTTCGCAAGGTAGAACGTCGGGGAAATCGAGATGCTGCCCATACGCTGAGCCAGAATTCTGGACAGGTGTTTCGCTACGGCATTCAGACGGGACGTTGTGAGCGAAACCCTATGCCTGACCTACAAGGGGCTCTGGAGCCAGTTGTCGTCAAGCATATGCCTGCTGTGTTGGAGCCTTTGAAGGTGGGCGAACTCTTGCGTGCTTTTGATAGCTACAGCGGTCAGCCGATCACCAAAGCGGCACTGCAACTGTCTGCGTTACTGTTTCAGCGGCCTGCCAATATCCGCAAAATGGAGTGGAGCTGGATCAATCTTGAGGCTGGGATGCTTACCATTCCATCGGCATCGATGAAGCGCACGGTAGTGCAAAAGCTCAATGGAAGGCCTCACTTTGTTCCGTTAGCTCCGCAGGCGGTGGAGATTCTTCGAGAAATTCAGCCGCTCACTGGGTACCGGACGTTTGTGTTCCCCTCGACAAGGGGTGAAGGGCGACCTATGTCAGATATGACCATCAACGCAGCGTTGCGCCGCCTTGGATACAGTGGAGAAGAGATGACCGCCCATGGCTTTCGAGCGATGGCTCGTACGATGATGATCGAGCGCTTACCAGGCATCCATGCCGATGTGATTGAGGCCCAACTTGCGCATGGAAAATCTGGCCCTTTGGGAGCTGCTTACGATCGCGCCGAATTCATGGATCAACGTCGTCGGATGATGGGTGAATGGGCAGATTATCTTGATCACCTAAAGCAAGGTGCTGAACTAGTACCATTAAAGACAGCATAGATGTATGAATTTGCATTGTGGCCAGGATTTGCTATTTCGATGAATTGATTGAAATATCAACTTTATAATACTGTAAAAAATGAATTTCAAACCTCCAATAGAAAGCCTTGTATCGCCTCGGCCGGATGTTATCGGGAAGGCTACATTGGACCCTGTTGTCGAATACTGCGCCGAGATTGAAGAGGTAAACCATACAGATGTCAGTTCTCACGGTGATAACATAAAAAATGCGGACCCCTATGCATCGGATCCCTATGACAAATTAATTAAAATTAAACATCAAGTAAATAGTCTTTGTATTGAGTTAATGGAACTGCAAGTCTTTACAGAGAAAGAATTGAATGTCTTTTTTTCTGAAGATGACCGCATGGCTCTTATAGAGCGAATCCGTACATCTCAATTTTTGCTTGAGTCCGGAGTATTCAGGGATTTTTGTTTAACCAAGTCCTACGCAGTGCGTATATGCAGAGAGATGCTGGAGCTTATACGTTACTACAGAAAGTGTTTTTATCGAGCTTACTTTACCCTCGGTGATTCCCTGAATGGAGTTGAGGACGAAAAAACAAAAGAAGAAAAAGAAGCTGAAAAGAAAGAGGACGATAAAAAACAAAAAAAGAAAAAGAAAATTTGGTTTATTTGCGAAGAAGACTACTTTGTGTTGCTGAGATATATGTATATAAGTATTGGTAAGATGCATGCTCTAGCTCACTATTTTGAACAAAATAAAATCAAGGCGGAGACTGTTGAGCGCAAATCTAAAAAATCCGAAAGATTGTATTATAAAGCAGAAGTAAAAGAGGTGTTGTTGGAGCTTCTGGCAGAGAAATATGAACATCGCGGAGAGAGGTTTAAAACAATATCATCTGCAATAAGAGAAGTTAAAAATGATTTTCAAATTCGCTATCATTTAATGCAGGAAAGCAACGTAGATCAGCAGTATTTTGATATTGAGCATATTGATAGAAATTTTAAAAAATATCTGAAAAGTGATGATGCTTATAGAAATGCAGTATCGCAATTCATTAACTTAAAGCACTAAAAGCCACCAAATGAAAAACACTGCTGGCGTGAAAAGTAGTGCTTCTATGTCTAAATGCTGCTATATCCTACTGCATCCGAAAGTGTGGAAGCCGTGCCCAAACTCCTTGGTTTCCAACTTGCACAAATAACTGGATCGAAAGAAGGCTTCATCGAAAGACTGAGCGTCATCCTTTGTGATCAAATACGTGGGATTTTGGGGAATGTGAATCAATCCCACCAGATCATTCATCACAACACCTAAGGCACTTGCCCAGGCTTTATGAATACGGCTATACATGTTGTCGTTATCTAGATTGAACTTCCCGATATGGGCATATGCATCGTTATTCAATAGAAGGTTTATATGGTAGTGAACCCTTCCGGTACTACTTACTTCTCGACCCCATGTATATCGTACGTCCGTGTCATGCACGCGATTGCCCAACTTCCGACTTCTACTTTGAGAGCTCTGGATTTGAGAGCGCAAAGATGAAAAGAATTTATTGATTAAGTCATTGTCATTTAATCCTGCTGAAAAATAGTTGTCGGGAATGTGCAGATCGAATCGCATCGAGCATACGCGAGGATATTTGCTTAATGCTTTTTCGAAGCAATTTAGTGATCGCGCAAGATTTTCCTTAATTAATGGCCCATGATTGATTTGCACTTCATGTCCTTGATAGAAAGGTTCATGATGCAGATGGTGATTTGTGTTGAGTGGATTACGCTTCATGAGTTGTATCTTGCGGTTATTAGGACATACCCTTCGAAGCTTTCTATAAATCTCAATATTTTTTTCTCATTTTCTTATACTGGATGGGTTCAGCTGGGGAGTAGATGTGCCAATCACTAGGAGCTCACTGGCTTAGTTGATTTCACCACTCCTTTGATGCGATTGAGTTGATTGTTTACTGATCTCGTTAGTTGAGTTTGATCTTGTTTATTAATATTTTATTTATTAATAATACTTAAACATACACTGTTGCTTGGGGTGAAGTCACTAATAGTGATAGGTATTCTTGCTGGGTACATCCATAAAGTGGAATTTTCATTTTAAAATCCACTCGGTAAAACAAACATCCTAGATGATGCTGATTCCTGTCTTTATAATTTTTCTATCCTTCAGCAATAGACGTGCTTGGGAATCGCTCTATCAAATGCAAAAGGCTGCTACACCTGCTACGTAGCAGGTGTAGCAGCCACTTTGTGAACTCAGATGCGAAGTTGGATCAGGGAAATGTTGGGAGTCTTACTCTGGAGCAAACTATTCCAGACATCTTCCATTGGGGGACTCAACTTTGGGATTGAGATCTGTCCATTGAAACCCGTGGTGTTGAGAATGACACTACAGCTGCTACGTCCACCGTGTTGCCTTTCTACACGCACTAAATTTTTACTCTCCAAAATTCCCAAAGCAGTATCAAGCTCAATGCTTGAGCGACAGCCGTATGGTCCGTGGCGAAGTAGCCATGATTTTGGAAATCCGTAATATTTCCATTTTTGGTGATTTTTGCAAAGAAATTCGTATACCCTTGTAGCATTCGAGTGGGCGATTGCTATCGGATCTTTGAATCCGAATAGCTTCTTGAATTCTGCAATGTAAACCTTACAAAGATCAGCAGAAAACTGCGCAGTCTCGGCACTGATATCGCCCTTTAAACCACAGAAGCAATGCAATACGGCAGCAATGCGGGACATATTGTTGGAAATCTTTGATGCAAAATCTTTGATGTCTGAAAGAACCCCGTTTTGAGCGAGGGCTGACTCAACTTCGTTATAGAAATTCTTCCAGACTTTGGCAGCAGCAGGTGAGAAGTGAACTAGTTTTCTAGGTTGACCATCGGTCTCCAAGGATTCATGCAGCAGCTCAAGTGCTCGGTTTCGGAGCCAGTCAATGTACTCTTGGTTTTTGGTTTTCTGAGACTCTTGAGTAGGTGCAAAATTACTAAAACGCGTGCCCTGTGTCGAATCAGGCTCGGTGACGAGGAATCGGGCAAAAAAGCCAGAAGAGCGTGCACCACTTTCTTTGCGTTTGAGGGCATGTTCAAATGTTTTTTTCTGGATCATGGCGGAGATGGTCAAGCGTGCATTTCGCACGGTATAGCTTGGCTTTGAGGATCGGTCTACAAAGACATCTCCACCATCCCACACCTTATTGGCACGAAGAAGAAAGCCCAAATTTGCCCTCTCAAAAAGAATTCCTCCTTCGCTGGAGTTAAGAACTGCATTGGGAGAGGTATTAGCAAGGCTCTCCAGTAGAGCCGACATGGTGGTGTCCTCAAAAATAATGCGAAGCGCTGGAGTAGTTCGTGGTTCCTTTTCATAGTGTGCGAGCAGCTTGGTTTTGTGGTTCAAGATTGATGCTTCATTGCCCTGATCAACTGCACTGTCGAGCAGTTTTTGGTAAGCCTTGCGTTGGGACTTCCACACGTCGTATTCAACCTTATGCGCTGCAGGCTCTAAGCAAATACCATCATTTTTCTCTTGCTCAAAATCGGAAACAATGCGCATGAACTTCGCATCCGTAGACGTCTTGCGCTCACCAGATTCGGCGATCGTGAGAATGAACAAGCTTGTAGGGCTACGGCCACCGCCTGGACAGGCGACATCGAATAGGCCTTGAGTGCAGCTAGCCGCCATGGAAAGTGCTGAGCCAAAGACCATGCCTACCGGAGACTGGATTTCGGATTGAACGGCATGAATGGCTTGTTTGAATGAAGCAAGCGAGTTGGTAATTTTCTCAGGCTCGTCAATATAAACAGTAGAAGTATCTATGCTTATTTGGGAGGCATTGTTTGAGATTGTGTAGCTTTTCATGATTCTGGCCTTTTTGGAAATAAATGGATAAAAACCCCCATTGCACCCGATTCTCATAGGAGTCATCGGGTGCATTTCTATTTGGAGTGGAAAATTAAGGGTGGCTGGTTTATTTACAACTGAACGTGCGCTAGATGCTATTGCTGAGGTTGGCAGTGACCTATTTCTAGCCAAGAAATAGATCAGCAGCGATGAGGCATAGGCGCATTAGTGGACACGGGAGTTTTGAACCCAGTCCACCACTTCCGATTCAATCCAACCTACGGAGCGCAAACCTAGCCGGACACGTTTGGGAAACGTAGGATCAAAGCATGGGCTCGTTGGGTCATATTTTGCGAAAAGCGTGCTGTGTGCAAGTCCCGTCATTTCCTTGACTTTTTGCATGCGCACAACGCGGAAAGGGCGCTCATTTGGGGAAAATTGGTTCACTTTGAACTCCGTTAGTGGTTGTTGACGAAACGGAGTATCGGGATTCATCTGCAGCACAGGGGAACACGTGTATCAATAAAAAATTGATGAGGTACCGTGTATCACGTATCTTTCTGCGCTGTAGCTTGCCGTATATGAACTTTCTACTCATTTTTTAGGAGCGTTCGGTTTGCCTGTTCTCTAAGCGAGCCATTGCTGGCTAGCGTGTTTAAAGAAATAGCCCTGCTCCTCTGATCCCAAATCTCTTCAGTCATATATCCCTGATGTGATGCAGGAACGGTTTGCTGCAAAGCGAGCTGTTTCGCATTGATTTCATCTCTCTTCCATCCATCTAGCGCCCCTGGCTTTCGAGTCCGGGGCGCTTTTCTTTATGTCAGGAGTTTCTATGTCTATCCAATGTCCCCACTGCCATTCTCTGAATGTGCGTGCCAAGGGTATCGGCAAGGAGCTGGGCCAACGTGTTGGTTCTGCCGCTGGTACAGCCACGGGTATTGCAGGTGCCATGCAAGGTGCCACCACTGGCGCATCCGTCGGGTTTGTGGCTGGCCCCGTCGGTGGTGTTCTCGGTTCCTTGCTCGGCGCCATCATCGGTGGTGTGCTCGGCGGTACCGTGGGTCACGAAGTCGGCGGCCGCATCGGCGAGCAGATCGACGAGACCTATCTGGACAACTACGAATGCCAAAGCTGCGGCAATTCGTTCAAGGCTTGATGCAAGGAGATCACCATGTCCCATCTCGTCGAAACCATGGCCTACGCAGGGCAGGCCCCCTGGCACCAACTGGGCAATAACCTGCCTCGCAAGCAATCCCTCGATGTCTGGGCGCAGGCCGCAGGCATGCAGTGGCAGATCCTCGAAACACCTGTTCGCTATCTGGCGGCTGACAACTCGGAAGCGTCTTCTTCCATGTATGCCGAGCCCATGGAGTTCCCCGACCAGAAGGTGCTCTACCGCAGCGACACCAAGGCACCCCTGTCAGTGGTCAGCAACCGCTACCAGGTGGTGCAGCCCCGGGATGTGCTGGAGTTCTACCGGGATCTCACGGAGGTCGCAGGCTACGAGCTCGAGACGGCTGGCGTGCTCAAGGCGGGCCGCAAGTTCTGGGCCTTGGCCCGTACCGGTAAGTCAGCGGCCCTCAAAGGCGATGACGTTGTCAACGGTTATCTGCTCTTGGCGACCTCCTGTGACGGCACCCTGGCCACGGTCGCCATGCCCACCACCGTGCGGGTGGTCTGCAACAACACCCTGGCGATTGCCCTGCAGGGAGCAACCAATGCCGTGAAGGTCTCCCACTCCACCCGCTTCGATGCCCAGGCCGTCAAACGCCAGTTGGGCATTGCCGTGGGCCAATGGGATTCCTTCATGTACCAGATGCGCACCCTGGCAGAGCGCAAGGTCAAGAGCCACGAGGCCATGAACTTCTTCCTGAAGGTGCTGTGCGCATCGGACAAGCCGGGCTCCAGCGGAGCAGGGCAGTCCACGGGCCTCACCAACGAGCGGGCCTTGCAGAAGGCGCAGATGCTCTTTGACGGCCATGGGCGCGGTGCCACCCTGTCCGCGGCCCAGGGCACGGCCTGGGGTTTGCTCTGTTCCATCACCGAGTACGTGGACCACGAACGCCGGGCCCGCAGCCAGGACAACCGCCTAGACAGTGCCTGGTTCGGTGTGGGGGCTGCGGTCAAGCAGCGGGCACTGGAGCATGCCTTGCAACTGGTGGCCTGAATCCACGGGCTTGCGGCGCGTCCTTTGCCCTTCGGCCCTTGGCCTTCTCCCTCGGTCCCTTCAGTTCTCCTTCAAAGCTTCCCAACGCCATAGGCCCTCACCACTGCGATGAGGGCTTTGTGCTTTGGGCTTTCGAGAATTTGAGGGCAGGGGCTTGAAGAAGGGGGAGGGGGGCAGTCGCCTGCTTTGGTCTTTCCTTGCCTGTTTCTTTGTCTATTTCTTCACCCATTTCACTGGAGGCACCATGCCGACACCTGTTTCTACACATATCCCGGCCTCACAGGCCAGACGTCCTGCACTGCGCCTCGTTTCTACCCGGGACATGCCTCGCGAGACCTGGCTGGATGTACGCCGCCAAGGCATCGGTAGCTCCGATGCGGCCGCTGCCGTAGGGCTCAATCCCTACCAGTCCCAACTTGAGTTGTGGATGCACAAGACCGGCAAGGGCCATCTCCTCCCAGTTGTGGATCCCAACGAAGAGACCAGCCCCATGTACTGGGGCACTTTGCTCGAACCCATCGTCGCCGCCCACTACACCAAGCGCACCGGCAACAAGGTGCGCCGGGTCAATGCGGTCCTGGGCCACCCCCAGGTTCCCTGGATGCTCGCCAATATCGACCGGGAGGTGGTGGGAGCTTCTGATGTCCAGATCTTGGAATGCAAGACTGCAGGCATCAACGGTGCCAAGCTCTGGAGAGATGGCGTTCCGGAATACATCCAGCTGCAGGTCATGCACCAACTGGCTGTTACAGGCAAGCAGGCCGCCGATGTGGCCGTCCTGATCTGCGGGCAGGAGTTGCAAATCCACCGCATCGAGCGGGACGAGACCATGATCACCCAATTGATGGCCTTGGAGGCGCAGTTCTGGGAACGAGTTGCGACTGGACAGGCGCCAGACGCAGATGCGTCGGACAGCACGGCAGTTGCGCTGCGCAGCCTGTACTCGCAGGACAGTGGCGACACCGTCGATCTGTCCGAGGACGAGAGTGCTTGCCATGCATTTGCCAAGCTGCTTCATGTTCGCAAGCTCCTGCAGGACTGGGAGGTCCAGGAAGCATTGCTGAAACACCAGATCCAGCAGCGCATGGGGTCAGCGTCGTACGCGAACTTCCCCGGCGGCTCGGTGAGCTGGAAGCGCTCCAAGGACGGCAAGGCCTTCAACACCGCTGCATTCGAGAAAGACCATCCGGATTTGGCCAAGGCCTACACGAGCGCCAAAGCCGGATCGCGGCGATTCCTACTGCAGGAGTTGGGCTGAACTTGCAGTCAGCTCAACACCCCGTAATCACTGGCCACCAATATCCGATCGCCAATCAGCGGTCAGCAATTCAACCCATCCGCCCTTTGCTTCTTCTCTGGAGCAAGGGGCTTTTGCATTTCTGGAGAAACACCATGATCAAAGGACTGATGATGACGCCCCCTGTGGTGGGGCGCATCTCCATCGGCAAGGTCATCGAGCGCAATGGCAAGCGATTGCCGCAGAAAGATGACGAATTCACCATCACCACCCAGGTCCAAAGCCGCATAGGCTGGGTACTGCATCCCATGGATGCCATCTTGCGCACGGAGATCACCGACCGGGCATTGATGACAACAGGCGTGGAGGTAACGGAGTTGCAGACACTGCCGCCAGAGTTCGAAGGTACAATGCAGCAATCGAAGCAGACCTTGCAGGACAAGCTTGCTAGGCGGGCGCGAGCAACACACTCATCTCAGGCCACGCAGGGAGATGGCGAGCAAGGTACCAACCCGGCGCAGAAAACGATAGCGGAGGCTGTCAATCCAGCCGGGAACGATGCTCCAGTCCATGCCCACGTTGCCAAACCCAAGCTGCGCAGTATCCCCATCCGCGTGCTGTTCAACGACCCGGCGCTGAACCTGCGGGCCAACTACACCTTGTTCGACCGGGCCACGGCGCGGCCCCTCTGTGTGGGAGATGGACGGACCTGCAAGCGGATGACAGCCAAGGGCATTGAGGCAGGCCCTTGCGAGGGCCCGGACCTGTGTCCCTTGGCCATTGAAGGCGGCTGCAAACCGTTTGGCCGATTCCACATGCGCATTGACCATCCGGACAACCAGGCAGACGCCATGAGCACATTTGTGCTGCGCACCACCGGCATCAACTCCCTGCGCACCTTGATGACCCGCATGCAGTACCTGCAAGCGGCCAGTGGTGGATTGCTGGCATATCTCCCGCTGGAATTGCGCCTGCGCGCCAAGTCCACAGCCATGTCGCACCGCACGCCCATCTACTACGTGGACCTGGGCATCCGCAATGGAATGCCGCTTGACGCAGCCATCAGCCAGGCAGCGCAGGCTGCGGAATATGCGCAGAAGGTCGGTCACGACCAGGAAGCGCTGGAGCAAGCAGCCAGAGAAGGCTATGCGCTGGGCCTGTTTGAGGAACTGGAGCAGGAGGCGACGGAGATCGTTCAGGAGTTCTATCCGCAGGCAGCAGAGCCCACGGGGCAGGGGATGCATATGCAGGAGATGCGTCAACCCGAAAGAGGGGGGGGCAGGCAACATGGCTGACTCTGCAGACAAGGGACTCATCCACCGCTACATGCATGGCATCCGGTTTGATGGTCCGTGGGAGTACAGGGTAATGAGCCCGGCGGGGCGCAGGCGCTGGAGCTACATGTTTCCAGATACGGATCGCGGCAGCGTATCGAATCCGGGAGGCCTGGAATGGTGCTTGAGGCGCTGTGCGGCAGTGATGACGCAACGACCTCTTCGCAGCATTGCTGTCTCTCCGTCATTGAGCACACCCAAAGATGACCGTCGTGGGTGGAAAGAGCTGTTTCCGGTATGTGAGATCCGGAGCGCCACGGCCACCGGAACCGAGTCGATGAATTGTCTGGGAGTAATTCTGGAGCATGGTGGTTGTGCATTGCTCAAGCTGGTATTGCATCGCAGGCAATGTGGCACGTTGGAGGACACCGTCTGCTGGGTCTGGGTGGTGGGTGTGGAGATGATGGAGTTGCCTGCAACGGTAGAGGGTAGCTTATCCCGACCCAGGCATACCATCAGGGCCGCACTGGTTGCCAGTCACGCGTGGAGCGCGCCGTGGGTTAGCGGGTTTGGCGCTCGTGTCTTATGGGGCGCACTTGGGCAATGCATTCTCTGCTCTGTGGACGGAGCGCGATTGCAAGGCCGGTGTGTGGAGGTTGTGACCATCGTGCCCAAGCATTCGCAACATGCGACGTGAGAAGAGAAAAGGATGAACCCGGCTAGCGCCGGGTCCATCCTTTCTGATTCTTTTTTTCTTTTGCGGCTATGGCAATGCCGGTGCTACCGGTGCGTCTCCGGCGGCTTGATCAATGTCCAGGCCTTCACGTCCAGCGCTTGCGCAATGCGCTCGATATTGGCCAGCGACACATTCCAGCGCGATCGCTCCACGGCTGATACGTACGTCCTGTCCAATTCGCATTCCAGTGCCAGTCGCTCCTGCGACCAGCCTTTCTCGACCCGTTTGAGACGCACCCAGTACGCAAAAACATCGCGCAGGTTGTCGGGATCGGGAAGATGAGTGGGAGGAGTGGGTTTGGCAGACACCCTCCTAGCATCGGTTTCTGATACATTTACATCTACGGAGTTTGCTTCACATATTAATGCGGAAAGAAACCCAATCCGGCATCAGCGGGGCATCTCCGAGTACTGAATACCAAGAAAAGGAGTGCGCGCATGCGCTTGGAGCGTCTGTTGCCTTGGGTGTTGATGCCCAATATCGCCATGGCAGGTGGTGGCGGGGGAGGCATCTTCCTGGGCCTCATCATCTTTCTGCCCATCCTGGTATGGGGCTTCATCAAGCTTTGGAAGTTCTGGTTCCAGATGATCTTTGGAGGCCTGGGGCGCACACAGTCGCAGCAAGGCGGTCCACACGCCATCGCCCAGCCCATGGCACAAGCCACCAAAGACTGCCCTTATTGCGCAGAACCCATTCTGGTCAAAGCCAGGAAGTGCAAGCACTGCGGCTCTGATTTGAGTTGATCATGGGTAGGGGCATCGATCTGACGGGACGATCAGCAACAGCCTTTGGCTTTCTATCTGTGAGTCGCTGTATCGCAGTTTCATTGCCAGTCTCATCACTGGGGCACTCCCACTGAGCCACCCTTGACAGAGTACTGCCGGATGCATTCCTTGCTCCAGCCCTGGCCTTGGTGCGTTCTGATTTGATGAGTTTGCTTCGCTTCTGGCGCTGTAGCGGCCAGACCACTGCCGGTTATGTCCTTCTACGGTGCCACCAGTAACGACAAGAGGAAGAGTCACAAATGCAAGAGAAATACGACGTTGTCCTGAGCGGAAGACACCCTGCAGCAGATGCCCACCAGGTGGCGCAAAAGCTGGCGTCTCTGTTCAAGTGCACGCCCGAGCAGGCCGGACGCCTGCTGTCGCAACCGTCCTGTGTGGTCAAGAAGGGTGTGACGGCAGAGGTTGCTGACAAGTACAAGCGGGCCATTGAGAGCACGGGCGCCCAATGCATCATCCAGTTAGCTCCTCAGGAGGCACCGTTGGACTTTGATGTGGTGCCTGTTCTCTCGGCTGCTGCTCCTACTCCGACATCTTCATCGCCGTCCGTTTCTGCTGGTGGGGTTGGAGTGCAAATTGCTTCTGGAATTGCTGCTGACGCCATACAAGCACCCGTAGCGGTATCCACTCCTGCATCTGCTCCTGCTGAACCTCCAGCCGTGACCTCTGCGCCGGCAGTGCAACCACGATCTGCTCCAGCTTCTTCATTGTCGCGCCAGGAGGCTATCCACATCTTTGTTGGCAAGAACCATGGCTACTTCGAGCGCAAGTGGAAGGAGGCGGCGCAGCGCAAGCACCAGTTGTCCTGGAACTGGGCTGCCTTTCTGGTCGGCTTTGGCTGGATGGGGTATCGCAAGATGTATCTCTATTCCTGGATCTTCATCAGCGTAGTGGTTGTTGAACTGATTGCAGAACTTGCCATTGGCGTTCCCAGCTCTATTACGAGCAGCATCAACCTCGGTATAGCGATCGGCTTTGGCCTGAAGGGCAATGCCTGGTACCAGCAGCATGTGAATCAGCGGGTGGACCAGATCCTGGCATCCCACGCGCCAGAGCAGGCCCGCATCGAACTGGCTCGGCAGGGTGGTGCCAACATCGGCGCAGCCGTCGGCTTTGTGGCCGCGCTGCTTGTCTTGTTCGGAATGATCGGTGTCATTGCGGAAGGCTGACCCCCTTGATCCAGCAAACCACCTCGGTAGACCGGATCGACCTCTGTGGTGGCCATGCTTACCGGATTCCCATCTTCCGTAGTGCGTTGGATTCGCCGGGCTCCTTTGACCACCAATATCCATCTCTGACGTCTCTATGAAACTGACAACATGCGGCGCGCTACTCCTGGCGATAGCTCTGGTGGGGTGCACGGATCGTGCACGAGATCGCGTCTCTTCTTTGGTCGAACGCGCCCAATCGGTCTTTGGCTCCCAGGACACCAAAGAGCCAGCACCAGCGACGCCGGATTTGCTCACCCAACTGATCTCCTGGGAGGCCATCGGCATGAATTTGGCCTATGTACAGCAAAGGGCGGGACCCGCCATTCGTTCCGAAGACCACCGGCATCACTACATGGTCCAAGGCTGCCAACTGGTGCTGGGGAGTGATGGACAGGACAAAGCCATACGCTCGGTCCAGGTGGCACTCTCGCCGGGGTGTGATGTGGATATTGGCGGATTGCTGGGCATGTTAAAGCGGCAGCCACTCAATGCAATGACCTTTGGGGCGTTTGATGAAGCCATGGGCTCAGGGCAGTACCTGGCGGACTGTTTTCGGGACTGCGGCAATGCTTATGTTCCCAATGTCTACCTGGTAGAGCAAGGGAGCAGGGCATTGCAGTTCAGGCAGGTGATGATCACTGCAGAATTGGCAACGGATCCGGCCATGGAGGCAGCAGGGCGGTGGGCTGACGCCATGGTGGCCAAGAAATCCGAAGACTGGGTGGTGAGAGATCTGGGATTCAATTGCCAGCCTCAGAAATACCGGAATGTGGCCGCGCAGGCGCTGCACGCTGTCAAACCCGAGTTCTTCAGCTTTGGGGACGAGTTGGAGTTCCCCAAGTGTCCAACGGCAGAAGTGGCAGCGAATAGTGAACCGAAGGCAGGAGCATCGACTCTCCTCGCAGGCATGGTCATGGTCCCGCAGCAAGAAGGACAGTGCGACATGGAGTACGACAAGCGGCTACGTGCTGCAGGTCTGAAAGCGAATGAGGTCTCCATCCATGGACCCGAGGGTCAGGACTTCAAGGGCTATGGGTGCGCCTACCGCATCACGCCCGCGCCTGGCAATGCGATGCCGCTCGGCTCGACAGTGACCTATCGCAGTGCGTGGGAGACTGGATGAGCCTCATCCGTGCCAGCTATTTCCCTTGGAAGTCTCTCTAAGGCTTCGCTTCATGGTCCGCGGCAGTGGCCCCATTCACCTTTCACATACCTATGAAAAATCTCACCCTCGTTGTGGCTTGCTCCGCTATCGCTCTTTCTGCTTGCAGCAAGGGCCCCGTTGACATCGTCAAGTCCAGCTATATCGACGGTGCTCGCACCACGACAGTTGCCAACGGTCTGGGCAAGCGGCCCCTTTGTAAAAGTATCGATTGGGATAGTTTCAAGGATGGGAAGAGCCGCGTGGTGGTGCAGTACAAATGCACCATCATCGATGGTGAAGACTTTCAGAAAGAAATGAGAGAGGACTATCTGCAGCGCATCACGAAGGCTGCAGAACAATCTGTCGTCAGCGCTATGAGAGATCGCGAAAGCGCGGCGAAGCGAATTGAAGAAGATTTTCCGTATGAAAGAAATCTGATCGAACGCGCGCAGCGAGCAATTGAGCGGATCCAAGCGCTACCTGAGCAGCGATCTTTGCAACGGGACCAGATCATGGGCCTTCGGTTCGAAATCGAAGAATATGAAAGGGGTTTAGAGGTAAGTCGGCGCGAAGCAAAACGAAAACTACAAAGCGCTGAAGACGACATCCTAACCGCTCAAAAGCGGAATGACACAGAGCTTCTGAGAAAGGAAGCAATGGCACGGCATCCTGTGTACCAAGGCACATCAGAAATCTTCCAGTGGATAGTTAATGCCGAAGGGCAGCCGGTGATCACATATGGTGAGATACAAGCTAAAGATGTCAAGGGACAGGAGCAAACGCTGATGAAGTACAACCAGCCGCATCGCATGCTTGGCCTTGCTTCGCAAGCACAGGAGAGCAAAATTTTGGACTACATGCAAGGGATCGGTATGGCGTCTTTTCTGGGGGTGCTCGGGCGGTGACTCTGACATCCGTCAGACGAATCAAAATTGCTGAGAAATATTTATTTTGAAAACTCACCCCGTAGGGGTGGTGTGAAGAGGAGGCGTCTAGAAACCATTTCGACCACATTTCAATCTCGATGCCAGCTTAAGGCTGATTGCAGTGAGTCAACTCTGAAGTACCCGTGACTGCTGATACGCAGAGCAGTCATTGATCCGAGGCTTCTGCAGAAATCTTCCCGTGGACAAAACAGTCCAATGTCTGCCTAGAATGGGTTTTTCGATTCACAGCGGCGATCTAAGCCAAGATAGCATTAGGTGATGAACCAGCACTACTACGACACATTGTTCTCAGCAGCCCGCGAAAAAGGCTTGACGATCTCAGCAGCAGCGGACGAAGCAGCGATGGCATTTCTTGACGGAAAGCCGATGGGTCAGGGCAAGAAAAGGTGGAGTGGTAGAGATCGACACACAGCCCTCTGGAGCTCCGAGTTCCTGAAGGCTTTACCCGCTGATGTTTGGAGCCAAGAGCCCCTTCGCTTAGCTTTAACGCAATACTTAGCGCAAGATCGAGTTGCCTGTCCCGAGCTTGTGGCGCGGGTTGCCGCCATCGCTCCCGATGTGCTGATGTGGGCTACCCGCCATTCTGACCTCGTGATGCGACAGGACTCTCCGCGTTGGTTGGAGATCAGCAAGCTGGATGGAGGGTGTGCAGAATTTTGTGTAAACGGACAATCCACCGCCGGCGTAAGCTGGCCTGTCCGTAAGCACCATGGGCACCAAGAAACACGAAGTACCCGACGAACTGTTGTCCGACTTGCTGGCCAACTTCAAGAAGCCTGAAGACCTTATCGGCGACAAGGCCTGCTCAACCAGTTAACCAAATTGCTTGTCGAGCGCGCCCTGGATGCCGAGTTGACTGAGCACCTGAGCCTCGAGAGCAACGAAGCCGCGGCCAACCCCGGGGGCAACACCCGCAACGGCAAGAGCAAGAAGACACTCAAGGGCGATTTTGACGAGTTGCCCATCGAAGTGCCTCGTGACCGCAACGGCAGCTTCAAGCCCCAGCTCATCGCCAAACATCAGACCCGCTGGGCCAGGTACGACTACAAAATCATCTCCCTTTATGCTCGAGACATGACGGTGCGCGAGATATAGGTCCACCTGCAGGAGATGTACGGCGCAGAGGTCTCGTTGAGCTTGATTTCCTCGGTAGCGGAGGCCATGGCCCATGAGATTAGGGCTTGCGCGACAATGCGTTCATGAATTGGGCGGCTGAGATATCGGCCTAGAAGCGCGACGCATTTCTTCTAAGCTTGACAGGATCTCAGACACGGAACGCCAGTGTTCCATTACCATCTGCCAGCCCGGCTCCACCTCGGTAGGCTCCGGTGCCTGCGCTTTCAAAAATTCGGTCTGCCCCCCCGATAGGTGCATGCAACGCATCGCCGCCTCGTGAATGCAGACTTCTAGCCCTTGCGGCACGGGGTGTACTCCCTTGCGCATGGCCTCGGCGAAGGCTTCGCCGAATAACAGCGACGAGGCATAGAGGCGGATAGCGCGCTGGTCGTAGAGCGCCGCCATCTCCATGACTGCACGTGCGGTGAGTCGGCCACGGAGCGACCAGCGCGCGGAGTAGCGCGCCGCGTCGATACCTGCGCCAAGAGCAATGAGATTGTCATGCGCAACAGAGAAGGCATCTAGCGCCGACGACGCCTTGTGAGCGTCCTGCGCCTCCAGCGCCTCGACGCAGGCCTCAAACGCGCCGCTCAGGCGGCGCAGCAATTCGTCCGCTGCAGCATCGATTTGCCGAAGGGGGTCAGGGGTCAGGAGCACCTGACTGAAGACTAGGCCCACCACGACACCTACGCCTACGTCCTCCAGTCGCACCAAGCCTGCACTGTGGGGCCCGAGCGCTAACACCAGAACAGCAGATACGCCCGACTGGATCGCGACTACGGCAGCTTGACCGAACGCAGCGGCGATCAAAATCGAGAAGAAAGTCGCGACCGTCAGGCGAAGCAACGACAGCCCCTCGGGTAACAGAAATCCCTCCGGAAGCAGGACCAGAGAGACCTCGCCGACCACGATGCCGGTTGCCACGCCGAGCATCAGTCCGATCGCCTGCCGGCCATGACTCGGTAGTCCGGGCGACAGGCAGACTATCGCGGTGACCGCGGCAAACACTGGGTGTGGATGGCCAAACATCCACACCGCCAGCACCCAGGCAATGCCGGCAGCAATCGCCGAGGCGGCGGCATCGCGCCAAGCCAGCGAGGAGCGGCTGATCAAGATGTTGAACATTGAATATGTTGGCATTTCAGCTCTTTCTCGGGATTTTTCCAGTTCTTCATTTCGCAACGAGCAATATCAATGGTGCGGCCAGCACATTTAACAGGCCGACCAACACCATCACCAAACCGGAGACGGCACTCTCTGTCTCACTAATCTGGTGCGCTCATGCCGTGCCTGCGCCGTGAGCGCCCATGGCAAGGCGTTGTTGCATAAATCACCCTGAGGCCGAGCTACCCCAAACCTCAGACGGATTTACGCAGCAGCGACCGTCTGGGGCGTGCCCAGAGCGGTAAATTGATTGAGGATTGAAGCGCGAATGTTGAGCTCGGCCACCTGGCGTTCAAACGTCCTGGCCATCACCTTCTCGCCCAGGCGCTTGAAGCAATTCATCTTGGTCTCCACCAGAGACCTTCGGTGGTAGCCGCTCCAGCGTTTCCAGATAGCCCGCCCCAACTGCTTACACGCCTTGACCGCTTCATTGCGGTGAGCAAATGCCAGCCCCTTGCGTAGCTTCGCCCCCTTGCGTGGCGGGATGATTGGAATGGCTCCCCGCAGGTAGCAGGCCTCATGCACATCCTTGGTGTCATAGGCCCCATCACCAGTGAAGCTAGCTACCTGTTCATGGCTGGGGATCTGGCCCAGTAGGACAGCGGCCATGGGCGAGTCACCTACTTCATTGGTTGTGACTGCGATAGCCCGAATCTGCAGTGTCTGGGCATCAATACCCAGATGCACCTTGCGCCACTGGCGGCGGCGCTCTGCGCCGTGCTTTTTAGTCTTCCACTCACCTTCGCCCAAGAACTTGATGCCCGTGGAGTCAGCCAGCAGGTGCAAGCCTTTGTCGCTTGCTCGGTAGCGCACCTGCACCTCCAAGCTCTTTTGTCTGCGACACACCGTGCTGTAGTCGGGCACTGGCCAAGGCAGGCCTGCCATACGCAATAGCGACTGCACCAGGCCCAGCGTCTGGCGCAAGGGCTGCCCAAACAAGCCCTTGATGGTCAGGCAAAACTGGATGGCCGCATCTGAGAACTTCTGGCAACGACCACGCTTGCCCCTGGGCTGGGCCAGCCACTGCATGTCCTTATCCAGCCATATGGTCAGGTCTCCTCGCGCTTTCAACGCTGCGTTGTACGCCTTCCAGTTCGTTGTGCGGTACTTAACCCGACCCCAGCTCGTCTCACTCATCTCTCGAGCCTACCTCACCTGCGACCGGCATTTATGCAACAACGCCCAACAACGCCCCAAATCTGCACACCAATAATGCCAAAGCGAAAAGTGAAGGCCAACGTACTTGACGTACACAGCGTGCTCCAGTGCTTGTGCAGACAGATGCTTGACATTCACATCATGTGAAGAATGAAACTTTAGCCACAAGCTTTAAAGGAGTACGTAATGGCTATTTTTCGCATCAATGACATGAAATGTGGTGTCTGTGCCGCGCGGATCCAGCGCTCCATTTTGGCGATAGATGATGCCGCAAAGATCGGAGTGAATCCTCAGGATAAAACAGTGCACGTCTCCGGCGATCTGAGCGACACCGACTACATGTTGGCTATTCAGACCGCTGGATACGCTCCAGAATTATTGGCGTTAGCCACAGCCGAGGAGGCTAACGCTGAGAAGCCGCAGACGAAATGCTGCGGCTCAACTTCAGCAAAGACATCTTGCTGCGGATAGTGTCTTCTTTCTTTCAAGAAAAACCTGTTTTCTGATCTGCTTTGGAAGTCGGCTGCGGAGTGGGAAATTTCAAGGTGAAGCGAGTTCGTCCATCGGCTGAAGTTGCTGCAATGGCGCCACCATGGGCTTCAACAATCGCTCGGGTAATCGCCAAACCCAATCCGCTACCGTCTGAGTCCGGATGTGCCCTGGAGGGGTCAGCGCGATAGAAGCGGTCAAATAACCTGGGCAGGACTTTGGGATCAATGTCCTGCCCTGTATTTTCCACAGTGACAAGTGTCCAGGAGGTGGAGGCCGCAATGTCGATGGTGACCGTCCCTGCCTGCGGCGTGTAGCGCAAAGCATTAGATAGCAAATTACTCACAGCACGATGGAACATCAACCGATCACCATCAACGCGTCCATCGCCTTTTAGCTTCAAATGAATTTGCTTTTCTTCCGCGACAGCCTCGTAAAACTCCAGCAATGCATATGCTTCTTGCTTTGCGGAGAATTGCTCTTTGCGCGGCAAGCTTACGCCTCGTTCGGTTTTGGCTAGGAATAGCATGTCTGACACCATACGAGCCAGACGCTGAAACTCTTCGGCATTTGAGGCAAGAATGTCTCGGTATGTCGCGGCATCACGCTTGGATGCCAGCACAACCTGAGTCTGCGTCAACAGGTTGCTGATGGGCGTACGTAGTTCATGAGCCAAATCAGACGCGAAATCTGTCAGGCGCTGAAAATCGTCCTGCAGCCGATCCAGCATGCGATTGAGCTCATGCGCCAGGTCAGCCATTTCAACGGGCACAGCCTCGACCGGCATGCGCTCACTCAACTTCTGTCCTGTCACAACAGCTGCCCGTGATTTCATCTCACGCAACGGTGCCAGCCCTTGTCTCGCAGCGAGCCAAGATAGCAGTGAGCACAACAAAATTGCTGCAATTACATAGATGGCGAAGCTTGCTCGAATTCCGTCGAGAAATTGGATGTGATGCTTGGTGTCTGCAGCGATCAGTACCTTTAATGGTGATGGTGCGTAGGCCGGTAGCGTCTCAAAGCTTAATATGTGGAATTCTGCGTCTGCATGCCGCCACACACCAAACGATCCTTCCTTGTCGATAAAAGCCGAATTGCGATCCGGCACTGCGAAGCCGGATGCGGGCGATTGAAATACGGTTTCTCCTTGGGCATCTTTCACCTGGACTTGAAGATCCTCGTGATAGTTCAGTGCCTCATTTAAACGCCAACGAGCATCATCGACTGACTTGGTGTTCTGGAGAATTTTCTCGATTAAATGGCGCTTGTCCTGAAGCGTCATTCGGTCCAATTCCACGAAATGCTTTTCTGTAACGACTAGAAATAGGCCGCCTAAACCTAGCACTACGGCTGCCGCAACAGCCGTGAAGCAGAGGGCCAAGCGACTCGTTAAAGAGAGCTTTACCTTGCGAGTGAGACGCTGCACCTATTCCTCCTCGGGGACTTCAAGCACATAGCCCATTCCCCGTACGGTCTGGATCAGTTTGATCGAGTGGCCTTCGTCAATTTTGGCCCGCAGACGGCGCATGGCCACCTCAATGACGTTGGTGTCGCTGTCGAAATTCATGTCCCATACCTGCGATGCGATCAATGAACGTGGCAGCACTTCACCATGTCGGCGCATCAGCAACTCTAAGAGTCCGAACTCTTTGGCTGTGAGGTCAACACGTTTGCCGTTGCGAGATACGCGGCGACGCAGCAGGTCTAGCTCGAGATCTGCAACAGTCAGAGTAGTACCTTCATTGGCCGGATGTCCGCGTCTAAGAATGATGCGAACTCTGGCGAGTAGCTCTGCGAACGAAAACGGCTTTACCAGGTAATCATCTGCGCCGAGCTCTAGTCCTTTGACACGGTCCTCGACATGGTCCCGTGCAGTAAGAAACAGGACCGGCATATGTAGTCCCCGATCACGCAGAGACTGGAGCACCTGCCAACCATTGAGGCCCGGCAGCATGACATCCAAGATCACCAAGGAGTATTCACCTTGCAGAGCCAGATGTAAGCCGTCTGAGCCATTTGAGACGAGGTCAGCAATGTAGCCAGCCTCGGTCAGTCCTTGGCGCAGGTATTCACCTGTTTTAGGCTCATCTTCGACAATCAAAATCCTCATGTACTCGCTCCGCTGCAGTGGACGATCAAGAGTGTGCCGAGTTTGATGCACTCTGACATGAAGATAAGAAAAATGTAATGTTCATGAAATCCTGGCGATAGAAAGGCTCAACACGGCCTTGTTGTTCCCTCCTGGGAAGTCGTCAATCGTGGCGAGCAGCGTGAGCCTCCCGGTGGCAACGAACGCTTTTATGGATAGACGCCCCCAGTCGCACAGAACATGACGCGAGCATTACATGAATGTAATGCGTGAGTCACTTCATCGAAATTCGGTGCGCCCTAGTATATTGAACATATCGAGCGATTGTTGTTTCAGGCAGCGTCGCTGAAAACGATTTTGTTGAAAGCTCTGGAGGATTTCACCGTATGCCGCGTCATTCGCCATTTATTGTCACTCCCACTCAGGGGTTCTCTCGTCGGCGCTTCGTTCAGGGGCTGGCAGCGGGGGGCGTGCTGGCGGGCCTGTCAACGCAGTCGCTCATGGCATTCGCTCAGCAGAGCTCCACAGTCCGTGGGGCCGCTCCGGTGCTGAAGGGTAACGAGTTCGATCTGGTGATCGCCGAGTCCGCCGTGAACTTTACAGGCAAGCCTGGCATGGCGACAACGATCAATGGATCGCTTCCTGCACCAACCCTGCGCTGGCGAGAGGGTGAGACGGTGACGATTCGAGTCACGAACAAGCTTCGCGAGGCCACTTCTATTCATTGGCACGGCATTATCTTGCCCTACCAGATGGACGGAGTTCCAGGCATCAGCTTTGCGGGCATTCCTCCTGGAGAGACGTTCACTTACCGTTTCAAGGTTCAGCAAAGCGGTTCCTACTGGTATCACTCACATTCAGGCATGCAGGAGCTCACCGGCATGTACGGAGCAATCATCATCGATCCCGCAGGACCTGAGACTATCCGTGCAGATCGTGACCATGTCGTGCTCTTCTCTGACTGGACTGACGAAGACCCCATGCGCGTCTTCGCAAAACTCAAGGTTCAGGGCGACTATTACAACTACAACCAGCCCACGATCTTCGACTTCTTCCGTGATGTATCGCGTGATGGAGTGTCGGCGGCATTAGACAAGCGCAAGATGTGGAACGAGATGCGCATGAGTCCAACGGATTTAGCCGACCTCTCTTCTGCGACTTTGACCTACCTCGCAAATGGCGTCACACCTGCAGGCAATTGGACTGCTCTTTTCCGTCCGGGCGAGCGTGTCCGATTGCGCATGGTCAATGGTGCGGGCAATACCTTCTATGACGTACGTATTCCGGGTCTGAAGCTCACTGTGGTGCATGTTGACGGCGTCGACGTAGAGCCTGTGACTGTCGATGAATTCCGATTCGGCCCTGGCGAAACCATAGACGTGATTGTCGAGCCACGTGATGACGCCTATACGATCTTTGCTCAGTCGATGGACCGAACAGGCTATGCACGCGCTACGTTAGCAGTGCGCGAAGGTCTGCAAGCTCCTGTCCCTGCACTCGATCCCGTCGAATGGCTGGGTATGAGCGACATGATGGGCGCCATGAGCCATGGTACTTCCGGTGCCGACATGGAGATGACCGGCATGTCTGGGATGACGGGCATGGCTGGTATGTCGGGGGCAATGGCCGGCATGGATCATGGTGCGATGGGCGGCATGAATCACGGTGGTATGGCGATGGACCATAGTCAGCATGCCATGTCAGCAGGAGGATTGGCTGTGCCCAGCACTACCGCACGCCATGCCCGAACGGAGTATGGGGCGAGCACTGATATGCGGGTCGATATGGCACGCACCAATCTCGACGATCCGGGCATCGGTCTGCGCAATAACGGCAGACGGGTGCTGACCTTGGCAGATCTGCATACGCCTTCAGGTCCAATGGACTCGCGCGGTCCAGGACGTGAGGTGGAGTTGCACCTGACCGGCAATATGGAACGCTATTCCTGGTCTCTTGATGGTTTGGAGTTCGGGCAATCAACACCTGTTCACTTCCGTCACGGTGAACGTTTGCGGGTCATCCTACACAACGACACCATGATGACTCACCCAATGCATTTGCATGGTATGTGGAGTGAACTGGAGAGCCCTGATGGTCGCTTCCTTGCCCGTCGACACACCTTGCCAGTACAGCCTGCACAACGCATCAGCTTCTTGGTGACGGCAGATGCTCTCGGACGCTGGGCTTGGCATTGCCACCTGATGTTCCACATGGATGCTGGCATGTTCCGCGAAGTCGTAGTGTCTTGAACAAACATCACAAGGAAGATCAAAAATGTCCAAAGCACTCCCTATTCGTGCATTGTCCACTGCAGTCCTTGCTCTTGTGAGCATTGCGGCACAGGCCCAAAGCGACCATTCATCGCATGGTCAAGCCGGTATGCAAATGGAAGCGCCGACAAGCCCCGCCACAACTGCAGCTGATCCACACGCCGGTCATGGCGCTATGACTGAAAGCGCCGCAAGTGCCCCTGCGATGGATCACGGCAGCATGCAGATGCAAGGGGGATCCGCACCTCCAGATGCTCGTGACCCTCATGGGTACTCCAATGGGTTGACCTTGGGATCGGGCGACTACGCGGTGCCTGGCGTCCCACGCTTGATGCTTGCGGACGAGCATACCTTTGCCTCGCTGCGAGGTGAGACCCTGGAACGCCGTTTTTCGCGTAGAGGCGAAGATTCGACGGCCTATGACTTGCAAGCATGGTATGGCACCGCATACAACAAAGCTGTCTTAAAGGCAGAAGGTGACGTCGCCAAAGGAAAGCTCGAAGAGGCTCGCACCGAGCTGCTATGGAGCAGGGCGGTCACAACCTACTGGGATACGCAACTCGGTGTGCGCTTAGACAACGGAGTGGGGCCTAGCCGTCAATGGCTAGCATTTGGTGTACAGGGCTTAGCCCCTTACTGGTTCGAGCTGGAGGCCACAGCCTATGTTGGCAGTGGTGGCAGAACTGCGCTTCGCCTAAATGCAAGCTACGAACTATTGCTGACTCAGCGCCTGATCCTTGAGCCTAGAGCTGAAATGCAGTTTTACGGCAAGGATGATCCAGAGCGCCATATCGGCAAGGGCCTAGCCGAAGCATCTGCTGGCCTGCGACTGCGCTACGAGTTCAGCCGTCAGTTCGCTCCATATATCGGTGTGGAACGTGCGGGAAGTTTCGGGCGTACCGCAGATCTCGTTCGCGCAGAAGGCGGCCGTGCTCGGCAAACACGTTGGGTGGCCGGTGTCCGTTTCTGGTTCTAGCCTGTCCAATGTCTTACTCCTAGTTGGCGCGTCCTTGGGTGCGCCAACTCCTCCGTCCTAGATTCGACATCCCTTTCAAACCACTATCACACTTAAATAGGAGTCCTCATGCATCGCTCAAGCCTGGTCGCAAAATTCATCGCGCCAATCGCCGCAACAATGTTCGCTTCCGCAGCATTTGCACATCCTTCGTTAGTTTCCTCTTCGCCTGCGGATAAGTCGCAGGTCGCGGCCCCTGCAACGATTGAGTTGAAGTTCTCTGAGACGCTGGTTCCTCAGTTCTCAGCAGCGAACTTGATCATGACGGGGATGCCCGGAATGCCAAATCACGGCGCAATGAAGGTCAGCGCAAGCGTCTCTGGCGCTAGCGATGGCAAAACCATGGTCATTACTCCTGCCCAGACGCTTCAGCCTGGTGCCTATCGTGTGGATTGGCGTGCCGTGTCGTCAGATACACACCCTATCAATGGCAACGTCACATTCCAGGTGAAGTAAGCACATGGCCGAGGATTGGTTCACCATCGTATTGCGCCTTGCGCTTTATCTGGACATGGCAGCGGCTTTTGGCGTTGCCATGTTTGGCGTCTATGCCCTTGGCCGTGACGAGCGATCCTTGGCAATTGCGCGCAGCTATCGAATATGTGTCGGTGCATTTGCAGCATTCGGAATTGGGCTGTCCGTGGTCAGCATGACAGTCCTTGCCAAGGCAATGTCCGGTGCGCAAACATATACCGAGTTATCAACGCATGTGTTCGAGATGCTCATCACCGGCACCCACATGGGCCTAGCTTGGTGCATTCGTATTCTTGCACTTGTGCTTTGCATCTTGATCGCATTGGTGAAATTCAATCCAACATTGCGCTTTGTTGCCATGTCCGTATCTAGCGGTGTGGCACTCGCGACCCTGGCCTGGACTGGTCATGGTGCGATGGACGATGGAGTGCGCGGATACATCCACCTGGCTTCGGACATCTCGCACCTCTGGGCTGCAGGGGCATGGGTCGGTGCGTTACTCGCCTTTTTGATCTTGGCCGTATCGAGTGCGAATAAGGCATCAAACACAGTAGCAATATTGAGCCGAACATCAAATGGCTTCGCCCAGGTCGGGACGCTGATCGTGGTCGTTCTGGGGATCAGTGGTGTACTCAACTACGTATTGATCGCAGGGCCTTCGCTTGATCCGCTTGTTTCGACACTCTATGGTCAGTTGCTGTTAGGCAAGCTGTTGCTGGTTCTCGGAATGCTTGCTTTGGCTTCGGCAAATCGGTTCCGGCTAAGTCCAAGTCTGGAGGCATCGTTGACCTCTGGAAATCATGCACAAGCAGTCGCTAAGCTACGCCAGAGCCTGTTCATGGAAGCAACACTGGCAGTTCTGGTTTTGGCGAGTGTGGCTTGGTTAGGGATTCTTTCGCCAAAAGGAATTTGAACCTTTAGATCACCCACCGACAGCTGACACGGGGACTGCACAAGGCAGAACTACATACGGAGAGGAAGGGTACATCGCTTCGGAGGATTCGTGCTTGGATGATCTCCGTGTCAGGTAGTCATGACAAAGGCCACCTCAACCCCAGAATCATTTCTTGGATTGAGATGACCACAAGCACCGTACTCAGGTTGCGGGACCTCAGAAGAGGCGGACAGAGTTATTTCTCGAGCAGATTCTGGCTTGACATTCACATGGTGTAAGAGCCAAGAATCGATCGAACATCGCGAAGGGCCATCTGCATGCAACATCATCAGCATCGATCTTCTTCAGAGTCAGTTGAGTTGGAAAACACCAAGACTGAGGCCGAGCTTCTGAAGGATCCAGTTTGCGGCATGACTGTCTCTCTACAGTCGCCCCATCGGATAGTTCACGAAGGACGGATCTATCGCTTCTGCAGTAACGGTTGCCAGCAAAAATTTGCTCATGGCCCCGCGCAATTCATATCGAGTAACGAACAGGCTGATCACGCAGGAGGGGACACGGTCTATGTATGCCCAATGCATCCTGAAGTCCATCAAGATCATCCGGGGCGCTGCCCAAAGTGCCAAATGCATTTGGTGCCTGAGGCCCAGTTGCTCAGCTCGCACGAACATGCTCATGTGGCTGCAAGTCATTCAGATCAGAAATCGTTTGATGAATCGGGCGTGGTTCCGACCGGAACGATCTATACCTGCCCGATGCATCCGGAGGTCCGGCAAGATCATCCCGGAAACTGCCCCAAGTGTGGAATGACTCTTGAGCCACTGATCCCGGTTGGAGAAGAGGACAACAGTGAGTTGCAAGACTTCCAACGGCGATTCTGGTGGACGCTGCCACTCACGCTGATTGTTACCACTCTGGCCATGTTCGGACACAAGTTCGGCTGGTTCACTATGCAGACCCAAACGTGGGTCGAGTTGGCACTTTCACTGCCCGTGGTGCTATGGACGGGCTGGCCCTTTTTTGTTCGAGGCTGGCAGTCAATCATCCACCGCAGTCCGAACATGTGGACGTTGATCAGCTTGGGATCGGGAGCTGCCTTTGTCTACAGCCTCGTAGCGACGCTGGCACCCGGCGTGTTTCCCGACTCGTTCGTATCCATGGGCCGTGTAGCGGTTTATTACGAGGCAGCGGTGGTCATCATTTCTTTGACCATGTTGGGACAGATCATCGAACTGAAGGCTCGTTCTCAGACCTCAGCCGCTATCAAATCATTGCTTAGCCTAGCTCCTAAGACGGCAAGGCGTATCAATGAAGATGGCAGTGAGGAAGATGTTCCCCTTAGCCACGTGCATGTCGGAGACCTGCTGCGCGTACGTCCAGGCGAGAAAGTACCCGTGGATGGCATTGTCACGGAAGGGCAAAGCGCCGTTGATGAATCGATGCTCACGGGCGAGCCAATACCTGTGACAAAGCGCGTTGACGACAAACTGATCGGCGCCACACTCAATACGAGTGGAGCTCTGGTCATGAGGTCAGAAAAGGTGGGGGCTGCCACCATGCTTTCCCAGATCGTTCAGATGGTTGCATCGGCCCAACGGTCGAAGGCACCGATGCAGCGAATGGCCGACGTAGTGGCTGGAAAGTTTGTTCTGGTTGTCGTGCTAGTCGCTGTAGTGACCTTCTTCGTCTGGGGAATTTTTGGCCCAGAGCCCAGTTGGGTGTTTGGGTTGATCAATGCCGTCGCGGTACTCATCATCGCCTGCCCATGCGCGCTAGGTTTGGCCACACCCATGTCAGTAATGGTGGCAACAGGGCGCGCTGCAGAGCAAGGCGTTTTGTTCCGTGACGCAGGCGCCATAGAAAAGATGCGTGAAGTGGATACGCTCATCGTAGATAAAACGGGCACCCTTACAGAAGGTCGGCCTGCATTCGATAAAGCGATTCCTACTCCAGATTTCACCGCTGACGAAGTTTTGAGGCTTGCCGCTAGCTTGGATCAGGGTAGCGAGCATCCACTTGCGGATGCCATCGTCCGAGCTGCACGTGAACAAGGCTTGCAACTCGCTAAACCTGTGGACTTCGATTCCGCCAGCGGTATTGGTGTACGTGGAACCGTTGAGGGGCGGCGCTTGGCATTAGGCAACACCACACTGATGGCTCAAGAAGGCGTTTCTGTATCTTCCTTGCAATCGGACGGAGAACGCCTGCGAGGAGAGGGTGCAAGCATCATGCATTTAGCGGCTGATGGGAAGTTCGCAGGCATCCTGGCAGTAACAGACCCTATCAAAGCTAGCACTTTGGATGCCATTCAAACGCTTCATGCAAGCGGCTTGCGAATTGTCATGGCAACCGGAGATGGTCTGACCACAGCCAAGGCTGTTGGTGCCAAGCTTGGAATTGATGAAGTCCATGGCGAAGTCAAGCCCGTCGACAAGCTAGCTCTCGTGGAGCGATTGCAAAGTGAAGGCCATGTGGTTGCCATGGCTGGTGACGGAATCAACGATGCGCCGGCCTTGGCAAAAGCTGATGTAGGTGTAGCCATGGGAACAGGGACCGACGTAGCAATGAACAGCGGTCAGATCACGCTGGTCAAGGGTGATTTGCGTGGCATTGCCCAGTCTCGTGAAATCTCAACTGACACAGTGCGCAATATGCGACAGAACTTGCTGTTTGCCTTCATCTACAACGGAATTGGTGTGCCAATTGCAGCGGGAGTTCTGTATCCGTTCACAGGGTGGCTTCTGTCGCCCATGATCGCGGCACTTGCTATGAGCCTGAGTTCGGCGTCTGTGATCTTCAATGCACTGCGTTTAAGAAGTCAGCAGTCTCATCGGTGAATTTCAATCGATTCACGTGGTAGTCCCGCTCGATGCCGTACCCGTCAGCGAGCGCCCGGCTTGCATCGAGGATCGTGCAGTGCCGGGACATTGGGAAGGTGATCTGTTGTTCGGCGATGCTTACAGCCGGGTGGCAACGCTAGTAGAGCGGCACAACCGCTACGTAATGCTGCTCAAGTTGGTGGACAAGGACTCGTACACCGTGGCAGTGTGGAATGAACGAGAACACCAACGGCCTACTCAGGCAGTATCTGCCCAAGGGCATCGACATATCGGGCAACTCGCAAGATGAGTTGGATGCGATTGCAGGAAAATTAAACGAGCGGCCAAGGAAGACCTTGGGTTAAAAAAACCGGCTGAGATGTTCAACGAATGTGTTGCGTGGATCGGTTGAATCAACAGTCGATATGAGCTTGTGGGTGTTCGTAGTTGCAGTCATTCGAGGCGGCATGCGGAGAACCGAGCGGTGGAACGGCCGGCTTCAAGGATGAAGTGGACGCTCAGAACTGGTGGAGCTCAACCCCGGTGTTGGCGATTGCTGTAGTTCAAGGATTAAAAGCCAGGTGCTGCAAAGGAGCAGCAAGAGCGACTGTTTCCTCATGCCAGGCACTGTCATGCAAAGCGCTTTGATCGAGCAGCTCGCTGCGGATCTCGTTCGCAAAGGCCAGTTGGTTGGCGATGCCGGCGTCACGCAGACCGTGATGTACGGCATGGGACAAGACACCTCCTCCGTGTGCAACCGATCCGAGCTTGAGAGGCTCGCTGGAGCGCAGCTTGTCGATCAGACGCCCCAGACGTTCGCGCTGTGCCAGGTCAGCTTGCAGCGGCAATACGACAATGCGCTTAGATTGAACAATCACACGCACTGAATCAAGGCCTTCGAAGACGGACAGCAATTCTTTGCTGTTGACGTCGATTACCGGCACATCACCGCTTGCCCTGCTCTTCTTCGAAACAAGTCGAATCCCAGTTTCATCGAGCTCAAGAATGAGCATCGAGCGAGACTCATCCTTACGGATGAGGACAGGGCTTATTCATGAGTAGCGATAGCGTACTGTCAGTAGTCCTCTGGCTGCCTGACAGCTACCGTCAGTTGCTCACATGAAACCTGTCATTGGCTAAACGCCCGCGTCGATGTGCTGTGAAGGTCGGTTATGGGTGAGTAGCTCAAGACATCAACTGGGTCGCAGCAGATGTAGGGCACTTTGAAAAGTGTTGGTATTTTTGTTGGTATATTTTGATGAGTTCTCAGTGCAGTCGTGATTTTATGCGGGATGAGAAGATTTTTTAGATCCCCGCCAGCCGCCTTTTTTGTGCTCTGCCAGAGCAGCACCAACCCGCCTGCGGAGTCGCAGCGCGGGTTTTTTGTTGCCTGGTTCCTGTTGGGTGCTGCTGGCGTGCAGGTGTTGGCTTGCGCGGCTGCAGATCGGGCTGCGTTCCCCGGAGGGGTGTTGCGCAGCAGTGGCTACCAGGCCTTTGCGTGCCGCTGGTCGGGCATTGCGATGTGTCTCTGCAGGCACCAAAGAGGTTCCATGCGCGCCATCGTTGCGACGGATCGCCCGCTTTCCGCACGATTTTTTGAAAAAACCTGGCCGATTCGTCCGAGGTGCCCAAAAACCGCCTACAATACACAGCTTAGCGGCTGTAGCTCAGCTGGATAGAGTACTTGGCTACGAACCAAGGGGTCGTGGGTTCGATTCCTGCCAGCCGCACCAGTTAAGAGCCTCGAGATTCAGGTCTCGGGGCTTTTTATATAGAGTGAAGCATTGTTTTCGGGTTTGTTCGGGTTGCGTCCCTTGAAGAAATTTGCGAGAAATCGGAAGTTTCTAAAAACAGCCAAAAATGATGCTACAATCTGGTTCTTCTTCGGAGGGGTGCCCGAGTGGCTAAAGGGGGCAGACTGTAAATCTGTTGGCTTACGCCTACACTGGTTCGAATCCAGTCCCCTCCACCAGAAATGGTTGAAGAAGAAAGCTTTGCAGCAATTGCGCTTCTGGCGCGGTTGATGCGGGAGTAGTTCAATGGTAGAACCCTAGCCTTCCAAGCTAATGACGCGGGTTCGATTCCCGTCTCCCGCTCCAGTCTGCAGTAAAGCGATCCTGTTGCAATTTGAAAAAATTGCCCATGTGGCTCAGTGGTAGAGCACCCCCTTGGTAAGGGGGAGGTCGGCAGTTCGATCCTGCCCATGGGCACCATATTTAAGTGCGCACGGTTCTTGTTGCGCTATATCCCATTAGGTTTAGGTTTTTTCGGAGTCTAGAATGGCAAAAGGAAAATTCGAGCGCACCAAGCCGCACGTGAACGTGGG
>NZ_KE148588.1:242-3289 GCF_000410635.1 Comamonas sp. B-9 | reverse complement strand
TTGGCCTGGAGCAGGGCGCGCCCGCTGCCAGCAGCCGCACCCTGGCCGGGGCGGTCGCACCGGCCCCGGTTGCTGATCTGAATGCCGCCTTGCAAAACGAGCTCAGCAGCGCGGCCGCGTCCCACCGCAGCGCCAAGCTGGCCGAGCTGCGCGAGATCGCGGCGCTGGCTGCGCCCGAGACGGTGATCCATGAGCGCTCGGCCGTCATGGTGGGCTTGTTCGGTTTTCTGGCCCTGGCTTGCTTTGGCGGCGCGGTGGCCTTGTTCATGGCGGGCCTGCACATGGCCATGGCTGCCGGCGTGCTTGCCGGTGGTCTTGTCTGCGTATGGGTGGCGCGGCTCTTCTGGCGCGATAGCCAAAGCCCGGCCATGGTGCTGCAGCCCGCGGGTGTGCGCCTCTTCAACGCGCAGGAGCTGTTGCCCTGGTCAGCGATTGATGATTTCGAGTTCAACCAGGCCAACCACATGCTCACCGTCATCATGGCCTTGGAGCCCGGTGTGCAGCCGCCCGCGATGGGTGTGGGCAAACGCCGCGCCCAGTTCCAGAAGAAAAAGCAGCGCGTCGTCGTGATGCTCAAGGGCGTCAAGAAGATGAAGAACCAGGCCTTTGCCGAGCTGGTGCTGAACCAGTGGCGCGCCTACTATGCCCGCCAGGAGCTAGCGCGCATGGGAGAGCAGGTCTAACGGCTGCTCCACAACCCAGCCAGGCCTCGGACCCAGTCCGGGGCTTTTTTATGCCAGCGGCTGCCATCGGTGTCGCAGCCTGGCCGCTGCTGCCGGCTGCTGCGCCCCACATTCCTGCGCAAGCTGTGCCAGTACTGGCGACTGCAGGATAATAAGCAGTTGCTCCTTGCCCGTGAGCGGGCTGTGTCCACTTATTTCGCACCCTCCATGCTGTATCTCTCCACGCGCGGCCATGCCGAACAAAAACGTTTTTGCGACATTTTGCTCGAGGGCCTGGCGCCCGATGGCGGTCTGTACATGCCGGTGCAGTACCCGCAGATTGACGACGCCAAGCTGACCGCGCTGCGCGAGACGCTCAAGAGCAAGGGCTATGCAGCGCTGGCGTTCGAGATCCTGTCGCTGTACATCGACGACATCCCGGCCGAGGACCTGCGCGCGCTGTGCAACAAGACCTATACCGAGGCGGTGTTCGGCACGGCGGCGATTGTTCCAGTGCGCCAGCTCGAAGGCCCGCTGATGATCGAGGCGCTCTCCAATGGCCCGACCTTGGCCTTCAAGGACATGGCCATGCAGCTGCTGGGCAACCTGTTCGAGTACGAACTGGCGCGCCGCGGCGAAGAGCTCAATATTCTGGGCGCCACCAGCGGCGACACCGGCAGCGCAGCCGAATACGCGATGCGCGGCAAAAAGGGTGTGCGTGTGTTCATGACCAGCCCGCACGGCCGCATGAGCCCCTTCCAGCAGGCACAGATGTTCAGCCTGCAGGACGAGAACATCCACAACATCGCCATCGAAGGCGTGTTTGACGACTGCCAGGACATCGTGAAGGCGGTCAGCAACGACCACGCCTTCAAGGCGCAGTACAAGATCGGCACCGTCAACTCCATCAACTGGGCGCGCCTGCTGGCCCAGGTGGTCTACTACTTTGCCGGCTACCTGCAGGCCACCAGCCAGAACAGCGAGAAGGTGAGCTTCACGGTGCCCAGCGGCAACTTCGGCAATGTCTGCGCCGGCCATGTGGCGCGCCAGATGGGCCTGCCGATTGCCAAGCTGGTGGTGGCGACCAACGAGAACGATGTGCTGGACGAATTCTTCCGCACCGGTGTCTACCAGGTGCGCGGCGCTGCCCACACCTTCGAGACCTCGAGCCCGTCGATGGACATCTCTAAGGCCAGCAATTTTGAGCGCTTTGTGTTCGATCTGGTCGGCCGCGATGGCGCCCGCCTGCAGCAGCTGTTTGCGCAAGGCGTGGCCCAAGAGGGCCGCTTTGACCTGCAGGCCGATCCGGCTTTTAAGGATGCTGCCGGCCGCTATGGCTTTGTCAGCGGCAAGAGCACGCATGCCGACCGCCTGGCTACGATCCAGGACACCTACCAGCGCCTGGGCCAGATGATCGACACCCACACCGCCGATGGCGTGAAGGTGGCGCGTGAGCACCTGGGTGCCGAGCCGATGATCGTGCTGGAGACGGCCTTGCCAATCAAGTTTGCCGCCACCATTGAAGAGGCGCTGGGCCGCACACCCGAGCGCCCGGCCAAGTTTGACGGCATCGAAGACCTGCCCAAGCGCGTGGTGGTGATGCCCGCTGATGTGGACCAGGTCAAGACCTATATCAAGGACCACTGCCGCTGAACCGGCTAAGCTGCCGCTACCGCCTCGAGCCTGGGTGCCGAGGCCGTCCGTGGAATCATCAAGGAGGCGGGTATGCAGGTCGTGTGTTTTGCAGGCTATTCGGGCAGTGGCAAGACGACCTTGATCGAGCAGGTCATCCCGGTACTGATTGCGCAGGGCCAGCAAGTGTCGGTCATCAAGCATGCCCACCACCGCTTTGACATCGACACCCCCGGCAAGGACACCTGGCGCCACCGCCAGGCTGGTGCCTACGAGGTGCTGGCTGCCTCCGACCAGCGCGTGGTGCTGATGCGCGAGCTGCCAAAGACGCAGGAGCCCGATGTGCATGCGCTGATCGCCCAGCTCGACAGCCAGGTGGACTGGGTGCTGGTGGAGGGCTTCAAGGACTGCGACCTGCCTAAGCTGGAGGTGCTGGCCAATGCGCCCGAGCCCCATGGCAAGGCGCCGCTCTACCCGCAGGATGCGGCCGTGCAGGCGGTGGTGTTGTCACCCGCCCGCGAGCTGTTGCCCGCCACCGCCCTGCCGCAGCTGCCCCGCGATGCCCCCGCCGATGTGGCCCAGTGGCTGCTGGCGCACAGCGCCCGCTTTGCCTATACCCCGCCCTGTGTATTTGCGATCGATACCGCCGGCTAAGCGGGCCGTGTCGATGTTCGGCCGGCCTGGAGGCGGCCGACAACCCAAGGAATGATTGAATGAACAGCCAGCCCCGTCCCCCCCTGAAATCCCTCGATG
>NZ_KE148588.1:0-210 GCF_000410635.1 Comamonas sp. B-9 | reverse complement strand
CCCATGCCCAGCCGCTGGCGGGCCATGAGCTGCTGGATACCTTTGATGCCGACGGCCGCGTGCTGGCGCAGGACCTGGTCGCTGCCTTGCAAGTGCCGCCTTTCGACAACAGCGCGATGGATGGCTATGCGCTGCGCGCAGCCGACCTGAGCGGGCCCGGGCTGGCCCTGCCGGTCAGCCAGCGCATTGCAGCGGGCAGCATCGGCGAGC
>NZ_KE148587.1:33020-36172 GCF_000410635.1 Comamonas sp. B-9 | reverse complement strand
CGCGCCGCAGCAAGCGATCCGCCAGGCGGCCCAGCGCCGGGTCCAGCAGCGCATCAAAGGCCCGGGTGGCGAGCAGCACAGCCCCCAAACCGGCCAGCGGCGCGCCGGCCACCGCCGCATAGTAGTGCGGCAGGGTCACATACAAGGGCAGCGATACAAAGGCCAGCGGTGCAGCCAGCGCGCCATAGGCCAGCCCCGTGCGCCAGGAAAGCGCTTGCTGAACCGGAGTGGCGTTCATGGCGGACAGCCCTCAGCCCTGGCCCAGCAGCGCAGCGCGCAGCGCCGGTGCGCTGGTTTGCTCCGACAGCCAGATGCCAAAGAACAGGCGCGCGTACAGCGCGTCATCAATGGTGGCAGTCTCGCGCCCGTTGTACAGAAAAACGACCTTGCCTGTTCCGTCGTTCAAACCCAGCAATCGGTCCTGCGCCACCACATCGGGAAAGGCCTGCTTCATCATGCGCAGCCACTGGCGGCCCTGCTCTTCGGAGAAGGGCGCCACCCGGCGCATCTCGGCGATGGAGCGCTCCGCAATGGCCTCGCCCTCGAGCTTGCGGTCATAGACCAGCTCCAGCGCAAAGGGCTGGCGCGCATAGTCCAGCGGGTTGAAGCCGGCAGTGGCCCACAGGCGCGCCTCATACACCCGCAGCCCAAAAAACCGCAGCACACCGGTGCCGACCAGGCGGGCGCCTGGCAAGGCCGTGCCCAGTTCAGCAGGAGGGGCAGGGGAGGCAGGCGTGGCAGCGAGGAGGTCGTGGGTCATGGCGGTCATGGAGAGAGCAAGAAGGCTGGCGCCCCAGCCCAGGACTTGGCGTCGGCGGAGTTCAGGCATGGTCGGGCCTGCGCAATGTGAACTGGACCACATCGGTATTGCCCATGTCGAACGAGGCCTCGCAGTAGGCGAGGTAGAAGCGCCAGATGCGCACAAAACGTTCATCAAAGCCCTGCGCGCGGATGGTATCGAGCTGCTGCTCAAAGGCCTGGCGCCAGCGCCGCAGCGTCTCGGCATAGTCGCTGCCAAAGTGCAGCTTCTTCTCCACGGTCAAACCGGCCCGGCGCGCTTCGCGCTCAAAGGCCTGGACGCTGGGCAGCAGGCCGCCGGGGAAGATGTACTGCTGGATGAAATCGGTCGAGCGCAGGTAGCGCGCAAACAGGTCATCGCGCAAGGTGATGGATTGCACGCAGGCATAGCCACCGGGCTTGAGGCACTGGCGCAGCGACTGGAAATAGCTGCTCCAGTATTCCTGGCCCACCGCTTCAAACATCTCGATGGACACGATGGCATCAAAGGGCTGCGACTGGTGCTGGGCAGCCAGATCGCGGTAGTCCTGGTAGCGCAGATCGACCTGGGCTTGCAGGCCCGCTTGCGCAATGCGCTCCAGACCCCATTGGCGCTGTTCGCGCGACAAGGTCACCCCGGTCACCTGGGCGCCAAACTCGGTGGCCGCCGTCTGGGCCAGTGCACCCCAGCCGCAACCAATCTCCAGCAGGCGCTGGCCAGGCTGCAGCCCGGTTTCTTGCAAGGCTCTGCGCATCTTGGCCTGCTGGGCCTGCGGCAGATCGGCCTGGGCCAGCGCATCGCCGCTGCGCCCCTCAAACCAGGCCGCGCTGTAGTTCATGCTCGGGTCGAGAAAGAGGCGGTAAAAGTCATTGCCCAGATCGTAGTGGGCATGGATGTTGCGCGCGCTGCCCGAGCGGGTGTTGCGGTTGAGCAGGTGGCGCAAGCGAAAACCCAGCCGCCCCCACCAGCTGCCATACACCAGCTGCTCCATGTGGTCGCGGTTGCTGATGCACAGGCGCAGCAGCGCGCTCAGATCGGGGCTGTCCCACTGGCCGTTGATATAGCCTTCGGCCAGGCCGATGTCGCCCGAGCGCTGCACGCGTTCCAGCGCCTCCCAATCCTGGATGGCACAGCGCGCATCGGCCTGCGCTGCGGGCTGTTGGCTGAAGTGCCGCAGTTGCCCATCGGGCAGCTGCAGGTCCAGCTGGCCGCGGGGCAGGTGTTCCAGCAGCTGCAGCACCTGGCGCGCGCTGCGGGGGGTGGAGCGTCCGGCTTGGGCGGACGGGCTCGGCAGGGAGGCGGTGGTGGAGTTCATCGTGTGACGAAGCGCTTGGGCTCGGAGGGTTTGCGGTGGAAAGGCAGGCGTTTGAGCCAGAGGCGCAACGCCTGCCAGTGGATGCGCAGCACGACGCCCCAGGTCATCAAGGGCATGGCCCAGAATGCGCGCCGTACGGTGGCACGGGTCAAGGGCTGCAGCCTGCCTGCGACGCCGGTGCGCAGCAGCGCGCCGGCCTCGTCATGCAGGTCGACCTGCACCAGGTTGCGGCTGTCGCTGCGAACAAAGCGGAAGCGGTATGCGCCCTGCACCGTGCAAAACGGCGATACATGGAAGCATTTGGCCGCGAGCTGTTCCGTGCCCCAGGCCAGATCGGGCCCGGCCAGCAAGTAGGCATGGCGTTCGCCAAAGGTGTTGTTGACCTCGGCCAGCACCGCCGCCAGCGAGCCATCGGCACGGTGCGCATACCAGAAGCTGACGGGCTTGAAGGCATAGCCCAGCACACGCGGGAAGGTGTGCAGCCAGACCTCACCGGCCGCGTCGTCGATGCCCTCTTGCTGCAGCAGCTGGTCAAACCAGGCCAGGCAGTCGGCGCTGCCATCGCCATGGTCGCGGTCATAAAAGCTGATCAGGCCGCGCCGGTTGCGGTGCAGTACCGCATCGGGCTGGTCACGCAAGCTGCGCAGGGGCAGCAGCAAGAAATACCCGGGGTAGCGGAAGGCATGCACCACCGGGCGCAGGCGCTGGTGCCAGATGTGGCCAAAGCCGATCAGCGAGGGGTTGCTCATGCGGCCTCCTCCAGCGCCGGCGCCTGCGCGGCTGGCGCTGCGCCAGCCAGCGACTGGCACAGGCTTTGGGCCGCCGCCAGGCCCGATCGCAGCCCGTCCTCATGGAAGCCATAGCCGCACCAGGCGCCGCAAAACCAGGTGCGCAGCTGGCCCTGCAGCTGGGGCAGCTGGCGCTGGGCATCGATGGCCGCCTGGTCAAACACCGGGTGGCTGTACTGGATGCGGGCATGCACCTGGTCTGCGGCAATCGGGCGCGCTGGGTTGAGCGACACCACTACCGGCTGCTGCCAGGGCAGGGGCTGGAGCCGGT
>NZ_KE148587.1:18715-32966 GCF_000410635.1 Comamonas sp. B-9 | reverse complement strand
GCAGACGCCCGCTTGCTCGGCGCTGGATGCGGCGGCGCGCTCGTAGTTCCAGGCCGCCCAGGCCGCCTGGCGCTGGGGCAGCACGGCGCTGTCGGTGTGCAGGACCGCCTCGTTGGGCTGGTAACGGATGCTGCCCAGCACCGCGCGTTCAGCGGCCGTGGCGCCGTCGCCCAGCAGCCGCAAGGCCTGGTCGCTGTGGCAAGCCAGAACCACGGCATCAAACCATTCGGAGCCCTGCGCCATCTGCAGCATGACGCCCTGCGGGTGGCGCTGCAGGCCGAGCACCGGCGTGTTCAGGCGCGCCTCGTGGCGGCCATCCTGCGTCAAACGGGCCAGCAAGCGGCGCACATACTGGCGTGAGCCTCCGCGCACGCTGTACCACTGCGGCCGGTCGCGCACCTGGATCAGGCCGTGGTTGTGGCAGAAGCGAATCATCGTGGCGACGGGGAAGTGCAGCATCTGGTCCGTGGGGCAGGACCAGATGCAGCCCAGCATCGGCAGCAGGTAGTCGCTGCGGAACGCGGCGGAGAATTGGTGCTGGTCCAGGAATGCAGCGATCGAGGCTGTCATCTCGGCCTCGGCCTGGCGCTCGGCGATCTCGGTGGTCAGGCGGTTGAAGCGGGCAATGTCTTGCAGCATGCCCCAAAAGCGCGGGCGCAGCAGGTTGCGTTTTTGGGCAAACACGCTGGCGAGGGAGCGGCCGCTCCATTCCAGCGCAGATGCCCCGTTGGCACCGGGCGCCTGGACGGAGAACGACATCTCGGAGGCCACCGTATCGACGGCCAGGTCCTGAAAGAGCTGGGTCAGCAAGGGGTAGGTGCGGTGGTTGAACACCAGAAAGCCGGTGTCCACGCCGTGCGTGATGCCGTTCAGGCTCAGGTCCACCGTGTTGGCATGGCCGCCGAAATGGCTGCCAGCTTCCAACAGGCAGACCCGGTGCGTTGTCTGCGAACGGGCCAGGTGTGCCGCAGCGGCCAGCCCAGAAATCCCCGATCCGATGACAGCGATGCGTTGCATGAAAGGCCCCTTGTAGATGCCACAGCCAAACGTTTGAACCTAGTAGATCAATTGTTGAACTTATGAGTTCACACTATAAACCACAAATGTCAAAAATGCACCATTTAGTCTTCTTCATGACCTGCGACGTCATAAAATGGCGGCATGAATGCTCGGTCTGCCATCAAGGAACAAATACAGCGTGTGCGTGAAGAGGCCATCGTGACGGCGGTGAACCGCCTGCTCGCGACCAAGGGCTACGACGCGATGACGGTCGATGAGGTGGCGGCGGAGGCGGGCATGGCCAAGGCCAGCCTCTACAAGCTGTTCACGTCGAAGGAGGAACTGGCGGGCGCTGCGATGGTCGGGGTGCTGGACCGCGCCTTGGCCTTTGTCGATGGCTTGCGCAGCGCGGCCGATGCGGCGGCCGAAGCAGGCCAGCCGATCGCGGCGCTGGAGCAGTTGAAGGCGGTGGTGCGCTGGGCCATGCGCACCCAGCTGGAAGGGCAGATGCCGTCGCTGCCCGCGCAAAACTCCAACCTCAGCGCCTCGCTGCAGTCCAACGATGCCTATATGGACCGGCTGATTGCGCTGAGCAACCGGCTGAGCATCTGGATCACCGAGGCCCAGACCCGCGGCCAACTGCCCCAACACTTGCCTGCTGAGCTGGTGCTCTACACCTTGTTTGCCCGTGCCTGCGATCCGGTGCTGGGTCTGCTCAAGGACTCGGGCCAGTACAGCGATGACCAGATCATCGACTGGGTGACGGGCACCACCTTCTACGGTCTGGCCGGGCCGGCGGTGGCGCCTGGTGCGGCCCCTAGCGCTTGACCGAGGCGTTGCGCCGCAGCCAGCGCATCAACAGGCCAATTGCCGGTAATTTCTCGTACAGCTCTTCTGCCGCGTCCCAGTAGTCGCGGTGCTGGGCCACGCGCCCGTGGGCATCGATGCGCAGCAACGAGGCGCCGTAGATGCACTGGGGCGCTTGCGCGTTCCAGCTGCGAAAGCGAAAGCGAAACTCCCACTCCAGGGCTGCCCGATCGCCCTGCACCAGCTGCTGGGTGACGATGAAGCGCGGCTCCTGCAGCGTCTCAAACATATGCGCAAAAATGGCGCGGATATCCGCGACGCCGCGCACCTCGTTGAACGGGTCCTTGAAAAAGGCATCTGCAGCGTAGTAGTCGCCCAGCTGCGCGAGGTTCTCGGGCGCGAGGGACTCGTAGAACGTCACCAGCCGCTGCACCCCGGCTGCGGTGAGATCGGAATCCGAAGTCATGGCGGACATCGTTGTGCTCCTATGGGGGACGATCTGAGCGGCGTGCGGCAGGCCGCTGCGCGCAGCAGCTAGCCCCGTGATTCTCGCTTGCCGCTGGCCTTGTTCCAGTAGCCAAACTCGTCCTCATGCACCTCATAGTCGAGCTCCTGCAGGCGCTCATGCAGGCGGGCCTGGGCGTCGGCCACGCCCTGGTTGTAGAGGCTGGGGCCGATTTCCTTCAGGAAGAAGCCGAGCAGCGCGGCGGCAGTCATATTGCCGATGCGCTCGCCCTGGGTCTGCTCGAAGTAGCGTTCGATGGATTGGACGGCACGGTCGTGCACGTCCTTTTTGAGTTCAATAGCCATATGCAGATTTACAGAGGTCCATCGACCGGCTCGGCCAGGAAGCCGCCGCTCTGGTGGGCCCAGAGCTTGGCGTAGATGCCGCCTTGGGCGAGCAGTTGCTGGTGGCTGCCTTGCTCGATGATCTGGCCCTTGTCCATGACGATCAGGCGGTCCATCGCGGCGATGGTGGACAGGCGGTGCGCAATGGCGATGACGGTCTTGCCATGCATGAGGCTGTCCAGGCTCTCCTGGATGGCGGCTTCGACCTCGCTGTCGAGCGCGCTGGTGGCTTCGTCCAGCAGCAGGATGGGCGCGTCTTTGAGCATCACGCGGGCAATGGCCACGCGCTGGCGCTGACCGCCCGAGAGCTTGACGCCGCGCTCGCCCACCTGGGCGTCGTAGCCGGTGCGGCCAAAGCGGTCACTCAGCGTGGCGATAAAGTCGGATGCCTCGGCACGCTCGGTGGCGCGGCGCATGTCTTCTTCGCTGGCGTCGGGGCGGCCATACAGAATGTTGTCGCGCATCGAGCGGTGCAGCAGCGAGGTGTCTTGCGTCACCATACCGATATTGCTGCGCAGGCTGTCTTGCGTGACCTTGGCAATGTCCTGGCCATCGATGCGGATCTGGCCACCGGCCAGGTCGTGGAAGCGCAGCAGCAGGTTGACCAGGGTCGACTTGCCGGCGCCCGAGCGGCCAATGAGGCCAATGCGCTCGCCGGGGTGGATGGTCAGGTTGAGCTGGTCGATGACCGGGCGGCCGGCATCCTTGTAGGCAAAGCTGACGTTGTCGAACTCGATGCGGCCTTGCTGCACCACCAGCGGCTTGGCACCGCTGGCATCGACGATGCTGCGCGGCTTGGTCAAGGTGTTGATGCCGTCCTGGATGGTGCCCACGTTCTCAAACAGGCCCGTCATCTGCCACATCACCCAGTGCGAATAGCCCATCAGGCGCAGCGCCATCGCGATCACGGCGGCCACCACACCGGCGCTGGCCTGGCCGTTCAACCACAGGTAGAGCGCCGTGCCCGAGGCGCCCAGCAGCAGCAGCGTGATCATCAGGTGGTTGGTGATCTCGAACAGGCTCACCAGGCGCATCTGGGCATGGCCGGTCTGCTTGAAGGCTTCCATCGCGCTGCGGGCGTAGTCGGCCTCGCGCTTGGTGTGGGCGAACAGCTTGACGGTGGCGATATTGGTATAGGCGTCGGTCACGCGGCCGGTCATCATCGAGCGCGCATCGGCCTGGGCCTTGCCGATCTTGCCCAGGCGCGGCACAAAGTAGAAGCAGGCGCCGATATAGGCGAGCAGCCACAGCAGGAAGGGCAGCATCAGCCGCCACTCAAAGCTGGCCGCCAGGATCAGGATGCCGATCATGTAGACGCTCACGCCCACCAGCACATCGACGATCATGAACACCACTTCGCGCACGGACAGCGCCGTCTGCATGATCTTGGTCGTAATGCGGCCGGCAAACTCGTCGGCGTAGAAGGACATGCTCTGGCCCAGCATCAGGCGGTGGAACACCCAGCGCAGCCGCATCGGAAAATTGATGGCCAGCACCTGGTGCATCACCTGGGTGTGCAGTGCCAGCAGCAGCACGCTGCCCAGCAAGATGCCGGCAATGCCCAGTGCCGTGCGGCCTTGCTCGGCCCAGAAGTTGTTGGGCGACATGGTCGCCAGCCAATCGACCACATGGCCCATCACTGCAAACAGCATGGCCTCGTACATGGCCAGCAGCGCCGAGGTGGCCGTGAGCAGGCCGATCCAGCCCCGCATGCCCTGCGTACAGGCCCACATGAAAGCAAAAAACCCCTTGGGCGGAACCTGGGGCTCGGCGCTGGGATAGGGCGGCACCCGCCGCTCGAAAAACGAAAACATGCACTGATCTCCTGCAATGGGGCTGGGCCTTGGGTCTTGGAAAAGTTGCTTGGCCTGCCCCGGTGCTGCATGGTAAGCAGCTTAGAAACTGTTGATATTGACAGTGGTAACAACCCCGATCCGGCAAGTCTAGCGGCGGCTGCGACCCCCTTGGCGGGTGGCCAACATAGCCCTAGAGGGGCGGGTGTCTTTGTGTCGGCGAATCGTCACCTGGGCGTCAATCTTGCAGCCTATGGGCTTGCAAAAAACCATAGGTGTGTTCACCAATGCGCAGCCCGCACACAGTTTCTAAGATAGCGGCTTTTGACACGAGGTGCTACTGATGCCACACAAATCGACAACAATGCTGCAGGTGTCCCAAGCGTCCCGCTGGCGGCTTCCCGCACTGAGTGCTGTGACCCTGGCGGTCACGCTGAGCCTGGGCGCTTGCGCCAGCGGCCCCCAAAACACCCAAGCCGCAGCAGCGGCCCCTGCCGTTGCCGCCGCACCTGCTGCAGCGCCAGCGGCTGCGCCTCAGGTGGCACAACAAGGCCAGCGCAATGTGGTCGTGCTGGCCACCGGCGGCACGATTGCCGGCGCCGGTGCATCGGCAATGAACAGCGCCACCTACAGCGCCGCCAAGGTGCCGGTGGACAAGCTGCTCGCCGGCCTGCCTGAGCTGTCCAAGGTGGCCCAGGTGCGCGGTGAGCAGGTCTTCCAGATTGCCTCCGAGAGCTTTACCAACGACAACCTGCTGGTGCTGGCCAAGCGCGTCTCCGCGCTGGTCAAGCAGCCCGATGTGGATGGCGTGGTCATCACCCACGGCACCGACACGCTGGCCGAGACGGCCTATTTCCTGAGCCTGACGGTGCACACCAACAAGCCCATCGTGGTCGTGGGCTCGATGCGCCCCGGCACCGCGCTGTCGGCCGATGGCGCGCTGAACCTGGTCAACGCCGTGAGCGTGGCAGCGTCCAAGGATGCCGAGGGCAAGGGCGTGGTCGTGACGATGAACGACGAGATCCAGACCGCGCGTGATGTGAACAAGGATGTGAACATCAAGACCAGCGCGTTCCAAAGCCAGTGGGGCCCGCTGGGCATGGTGGTGGAAGGCAAGAATTACTGGTTCCGTGCGCCGATCAAGCGCCACACGATGCAGTCCGAGTTCAACATCGACACCATCTCCAGCCTGCCTGCTGTCGAAGTGGTCTACAGCTACGGCAATGTGCCGCGCACCGCGATTGATGCCTTCGTCGGCACCGGCGCCAAGGCGATCGTGCATGCCGGTACCGGCAATGGCTCGGTGGCCGACCGCATCGTCCCCGCACTGCAGGAAGCGCGCAGCAAGGGCGTGCAGGTGATCCGCTCGGCGCGCGTGCCTTATGGCTTTGTGCTGCGCAATGCAGAGCAGCCCGATGACAAGTACGACTGGGTGGTTGCGCATGACCTGCGCCCTGAGAAAGCCCGCTTGCTGGCAGCGCTGGCGCTGACCAAGACCAACGACCCCAAGGAAATCCAGCGCATTTTCTGGGAATATTGATCGCCAGCATGCCCGGCTGAGGCGGGGCACTGGCTTCAATAGGTATCTATCAAGGACAGCTGCGGCTGTCCTTTTTGCTGTCCGCTGTATCGCTTGCCAGCGGCAGTGGGGCCCGCTGCCAATGTCACAATCGCTGCATTTAGAGGAGCAAAAAAGATGGCGCATGCGTGGACCCGAATCAGCTACGAAGGCTTTGCCGCCTGGTGTGCCCAGTGGCCCGATGGTTCGTCGGCCGTGGTGGCCGAGCAGGGCGCGCAGCTGCTGTCCTGGAAGACGGCCGGTGGCCGCGAGCACCTGTACCTGAGCCCGGCCAGCCTGCGCGATGGCCAGGCGGCGATTCGCGGCGGCGTGCCGGTCTGCTTTCCGCAGTTCAACACGCGCGGGCCGCTGCCCAAGCATGGCTTTGCACGCAACCTGCCCTGGCAGATGCGGGAGGCCGATGACGCCGGCATCGTGATGCAGCTGGCGGACAGCGAGGCCACGCGGGCCTTCTGGCCCCATGCCTTTGAGGCCCGGTTGCGCATTGGCGTGCAGGCGGGCAGCCTGTCGATTCGCCTCGATGTGCAGAACACCGGCGATGTAGCTTGGTCCATGACCTGCGCGCTGCACAGCTACCTGCAGGTGGACGATGTGGCGCAAACGCGGTTGTCCGGCCTGCAGGGCCTGGCCTGCTGGGATGCGCTGGCGGACACCCGCTTTGTGCAGCCGCAGGGCGATGTGGGCTTTGCCGCGACCACCGAGCAGGGCTTTGACCGGGTGTTCTCCACGCCGGGCGCAGCGGGCACGGTGCTGCAGTTGCAGCAGCCCGATGTGCCCGCCGGCCGCCGGCTGGAAATTCGCCACAGCAGCACGGCCAGCGAAATCGTTGTCTGGAACCCGGGCGTGCTTCTGAGCCACAGTCTGGCCGATATGCCCGATGACGGCTGGCGCCAGATGCTGTGTGTGGAGGCGGCCAGCATCGACACGCCGGTGCGGCTGGCGCCAGGCCAGCAATGGTCGATCAGCCAGACCCTGACCCTGGCCTGAGACTGGGCCAGCTAGCTGGAAACACAAGCGCTGTGGCGGAATTGTGGGCGGCCACTACCGCAGACCAGGGGAAAACCCGATAATGGCGGCCTTGTCATTGTCGGCATGGCGCTTGCGGCCATGCTTTTTTGTTTATGCCGGGTTCTGGGTCTTCCTCTTCTTCCGCGCCAGTCAATGAACTGCGCCGTGATCTCAAGGCGCGCCATTTGTCGATGATTGCCATTGGTGGCTCCATCGGCACGGGGCTGTTTGTGGCCTCGGGCGCCACCATTGCGCAGGCGGGGCCCGGCGGCGCGCTGCTGGCCTATGGTGTCATCGGCCTGATGGTCTACTTTTTGATGACCAGCCTGGGCGAGCTGGCGGCCTTCATGCCGGTGTCGGGCTCGTTTGCCACCTATGGCGCGCGCTATGTGGACGAGGGCTTTGGCTTCGCGCTGGGCTGGAACTACTGGTACAACTGGGCGATCACGATTGCGGTCGATCTGGTGGCCTCGCAGCTGGTGATGGCCTACTGGTTCCCCGATGTGCCGGGCTACTGGTGGAGCGCGCTGTTCCTGCTGCTGATGGTGGCCCTCAATGCCATCTCGGTGCGCGGTTTTGGCGAGGCCGAGTACTGGTTTGCGGCGATCAAGGTGACGACGGTACTGGTCTTCATCGCGCTGGGCGTGGCGATGATTTTTGGCATTCTGCGCGGCGGCCCGACGGATGGCGTCTGGGGCGCGATCGCCAACTGGCAGGTGGCCGATGCGCCGTTTGCCGGTGGCTTTGCGGCCCTGATCGGTGTGGCGATGATCGTGGGCTTTTCCTTCCAGGGCACCGAGCTCATCGGCATTGCGGCGGCCGAGTCCGAGAACCCCGCCAAGAACATTCCGCGCGCGGTGCGCCAGGTGTTCTGGCGCATTCTGCTGTTCTATGTGCTGGCGATTGCGGTGATCGGCTCGCTGGTCAGTTACACTGACCCGCATCTGCTGCGCAATGACATCGGCGATATCAGCGTCAGCCCCTTCACCCTGGTGTTCCAGAAGGCGGGCCTGCTGTCGGCGGCCGTCATCATGAATGCCGTGGTGCTGACTTCGGTGCTGTCGGCCGGCAACTCGGGTATGTATGCCTCCACCCGCATGCTCTACACGCTGGCCTGCCAGGGCATGGCGCCGCGCATTTTTGGCCGCCTCTCGCGCCATGGCGTGCCGGTGATGGCCTTGCTGGCGACCACGGTGATGGCCGGGCTGTGCTTTTTCAGCTTTTTGTTCAGCCCGCAGACCGTCTACCTGTGGCTGCTCAACCTCTCGGGCATGACCGGCTTTATCGCCTGGCTGGGCATTGCCATCAGCCACTACCGCTTCCGTAAGGGCTTTCTGGCGCAGGGCCATGATGTGTCGCAGCTGCCCTATGTCTCGCCCTGGTTCCCGTTTGGTCCCATCTTTGCGTTTGTGCTCTGCCTGGTCATCACCCTGGGCCAGAACTACGAGGCCTTCCTGAAGGACCATATCGACTGGGGAGGCGTGGTCGCCACCTATATCGGCCTGCCGGTGTTCCTGCTGATCTGGTGGGGCTACCGCTGGGCCAAAGGCAGCCGCACCGTGGCCTATGCCGATATGCGTTTTGATGGCCAGGTGGAGAGCGTGAAGTAAATCGGCTGTCTACTCTGGTGGCCCGTAGATAGCAAAAGGCGAGTCGGAGGACTCGCTTTTTTTTGTGGTTGATCGCCAGCGGCCTTATTCGCTGCGTGGCACCGGTTGGCGGCCAATCGACACATAGCCCAGGCCATAACCGGCTACCAGGGCCGGGTCATAGAGATTGCGGCCGTCAAAAACCATGCGGTCGCGCAAGCGCTGGGCCAGCTGGCCAAAATCGGGCGCGCGGAAGATCTGCCACTCGGTGACGATGGCCAGGCAGTCGGCGCCTTGCAGGGTGGCCTCGGGGTCGGCAGCCAGCACCAGGTCGCTGCGCTCGCCATAAATGCGCTGGGCTTCCTGCATCGCGACGGGGTCATAGGCCTGTACGCGGGCGCCTGCGGCCCACAGCGATTCCAGCAAGTTGCGGCTGGGCGCCTCGCGCATGTCATCGGTATTGGGCTTGAAGGCCAGGCCCCACAGCGCAATCGTCTTGCCCTGCAACTGGCCGCCGTAGAAGGCGCTGATGCGCTCGAACAGCACGTTGCGCTGGGCTTCGTTGCGGGCTTCGACGGCGTTGAGCAGCAGGGGATCAAAGCCGATCTCCTCGGCGGTGCGCACCAGGGCCTTCACATCCTTGGGGAAGCAGCTGCCGCCGTAGCCCACCCCCGGGTAGATAAAGTGGTAGCCAATGCGCGGATCGCTGCCAATGCCGCGGCGCACCGCTTCCACATTGGCGCCCAGGCGCTCGGCCAGGTTGGCGATCTCGTTCATGAAGCTGATCTTGGTGGCCAGCATCGCATTGGCGGCGTACTTGGTCAGCTCGGCACTCCGCACATCCATCACCACGATCTTGTCGTGGTTGCGGTTGAAGGGCGCATACAGCTCGCGCAGCCGCGCCTCGGACGCGGGGTTGCTGGTGCCGATGATGATGCGGTCGGGCCGCTGGCAGTCGGCCACGGCCGCGCCTTCCTTGAGGAATTCCGGGTTGGAGACCACGTCGAAGCCGTGGCTGGCGCCGCGAGCTGCCAGGCCCTCGGCAATGACGGCGCGTACCTTGTCGGCCGTGCCCACCGGCACGGTGGATTTGTTGATGACGATGCGCGGGCCATCCATGTGCTGGGCAATGGTGCGGGCCACGGCCAGCACATACTGCAGGTCGGCGCTGCCGTCTTCGTCAGGGGGCGTGCCCACTGCTAAAAAGATGACCTCGCTGTGCGCCACGCCTTGGGCTGCATCGGTGGTAAAGCGCAAGCGGCCGTTGGCATGGTTGCTGGTGACCAGCTTGTCCAGGCCCGGCTCATGGATGGGGATCTGGCCGGCCTGCAGCGCGGCGACCTTGGCGGCATCGACATCGACACAGAGCACCTGGTGGCCGACATCGGCCAGCACGGCACCTTGAACAAGACCGACATAGCCGGTTCCAAAAACAGTGACTTTCATACGCGGTAGAACGAGCGGTACCAGTCGACAAAGCGCTGGATTCCGTCTGTGACAGTGAAAGAAGGGGCGAACTGCACCCAGGCCTGCAAGGCCCGGGTGTCGGCCGAGGTGCTGTGCATGTCGCCCGGCTGGATAGGCAGCATGCGCTTGTTCGCCTGAATGCCCAGGGCAGACTCCAGTGTGGCGATGTAGTCCATCAGCACGGTGGGCTGGCTGTTGCCGATATTGAAGATGCGGTAGGGCGCGGTGCTGGTGCCCGGGTTGGGCTGCAGCGCGTCATAGTGGCTGTCTGGCGTGGCCGGTTTGTCCAGCACACGCAGAATGCCTTCGACGATGTCGTCGATAAAGGTGAAATCGCGCACCAGCTGGCCATTGCCGTAAACATCGATGGTCTCGCCCGCCAGGATGGCCTTGGTGAACTTGAACAAGGCCATGTCCGGCCGGCCCCAGGGCCCGTAGACCGTGAAAAAGCGCAGTCCGGTGGTGGGCATCTGGTAGAGGTGCGAGTAGGTGTGGGCCATCAGCTCATTGGCCTTCTTGGTGGCCGCGTAGTAGCTGATCGGGTGGTCCACCGCATCGCTCTCGGCGTAGGGCATCTTGGCATTGCCGCCATAGACGCTGGAACTGCTGGCATAGACCAGGTGCGCCACCTGGTGCTTGCGGCAGCCCTGCAGCACGTGGCCAAAGCCCAGCAGGTTCGAATCCGTGTAGTCGTCGGGCTGGTCGATGGAGTAGCGCACCCCTGCCTGGGCGGCCAGGTGCAGCACGCGCTGGGGCTTAACCCCATCAAACAGCGCAGCCATGCCAGCGCGGTCGGCCAGATCGAGCTGGATAAAGCGGAAATTGGGATGGCTTTGCAGCTGCGCGAGCCGGGCCTCTTTGAGCGCAACATCGTAGTAGCTGTTGAGGTTGTCGATGCCGACAACGGGCAGGCCGCGCTCCAGCAGGCGCAAGGCGCAATGCATGCCGATAAAACCGGCAGCGCCGGTGACGAGAACAGGTTTCATGGTGTGATGGGTGCGGGCAGCCACACAAATTGGTAGTGCATGGGTGGCGTGCTGGCACGCATATGGGAAAACGGAAGGGTCAGATCTTGCACGGACACGCCGGGCGCCGCAGCCAGCACCGGCTCCCACCAGGCGGGTGTGGCCTTGTCCATGCGGGCAATGTACAGCAGGCCGCGGCCGGTGTGCGCGGCCTTGGCGCGGGCTTGAGCCAGGCAGTCGGCCATGCGGCCAAACTCGGCCGTGCAGGCAGTGGCATAGGCCCCGGGGTTGCGCGAGCGCAGCATGGCAGCGACCATATTGTCCGAGCCGACGATGACGCCTTGGCCGTCATAACCCGCAGCCGCCAGCGCGGCGCTCAGCTGCGCGACGGGGTGGTTGAGCTCGTCGGGATCCTTGCGCAGGTTGGACTGCCAGGGGCGCACCGTTGCCAAGGTCAGGAAGACCAGCGCAAACACCAGCACCGTGGTGGTGTAGCCCCGGCCCACGCCATCGGCCAGCAGACGCGGGCGCCAGACATACAAGGCCAGCGGCGCCACGGCCGTCAGCGGCAGCACCCAGCGCTGCTTGAAGCTGCTGACATCGCCCACCAGCACCATGCCCACCAGGATCGCAAACACCAGCGCCAGGTAGCGCCACAGCAGTGGCCAGGCCCAGATGCGCCATTCAGGTGTAGCGAGATCTGCGGCAGGCAATGGGGTGGGGTCAGCCTTCCACAAACGGCTGCGGTAGCTGGCCAGGCTGACCAGCAGCCACAGCCCCAGGGTCGAGAACACGGCCGTCGCCAGCGCGCCCAGGCCCTTGAGGTGGGAGACCTGGGTGGAGATGTCCATCTTGTGGATGGTCTCGGTGGTGGCCTCACGCCAGTGCTGCAGCAGCCAAAAGCCGTGCGGCGCAAAGATCAGCAGGCCAATCAGCGGCGCGAGCCACCAGCCCCGGCCCAGCAGCGCGCGGCGCACCTGGGGCACGCTGAAGGCGGCCACGGCAAACACGCCGATCAGCATCGCAAAACTGTATTTGGCCAGCATGCCCACGCCGCAGAAGATGCCCAGGCCGACAAAATTGACCAAAGCTGGCGCGCGCACCTGGCGCAGGGCCATCCACCAGGCGCCAAAGGCCATTGCGGTGACCAGGATGGTGTGGGTCTGGTCGCGCACGCTGTCCCAGCCAAAGGGCAGCATCAGCAGCAGGCCACCGGCGACCCAGAAGGCGCCCTTGGCCGGCAGCAGCGCGCGGCCGGTTTGCCAGGCCAGCACATAGGTCAGCACGATCAGGCTGTGCTTGACCAGCGACAGCGACAGCACCGTGGGCCCCAGCAACTGGCCCACCAGCCATTGCAGCCAGCTGTAGGCGGGCGGCTGGGCGCCGTAGCCCAGCAGGAACTGCTGGGACCAGAGGATTTGTTCGGATTCGTCCCATTTCATGCCGTCCGAGATGGCCACGCGCGAGATGACATGTGCACAGGCCAGCACCAGCACCCAGGCCAAGGGGTGGCGGTAGAGCTGGGACTGCCAATCTTTGGCGGGGGAGGGGGACGCAGACGTCATGGCAGAAACACGAAATGCAGGTGCATACAGGGCCCGCAGCCCCAAGGCGCGGCACCAGCCTGTCGCATCAGCAGCAGAGGAAAGAGCGGATCAGGTAGTATAGGCGACCACTGTTTTACCAATGCCACAAGAGTCGCCAACCCCGGTTGGGCTGCGCCGCATGCCGGTTCCGGTCTCGGTCCAGCCGCCTGTTTGAGCGGCTTTTTGCAATGTGCCCTCTATGTCTCCTGCTGTTTCCATCGTCGTCCCCATCTACAACGAGTTCGACAATCTGATCGCCCTGGTCGACCGGATTGACGCGGCCATGCGCTCGCAGCCGCTGAGCTATGAGCTGATTGCCGTCGACGATGGCTCCAAGGACGACAGCGCCAAGCGCCTGCTGGAGCTGGCTGCCACGCGCCCCTGGCTGCGCCCGGTGATCCTGGCGCGCAACTACGGCCAATCCAGCGCGCTGCAGGCCGGTTTTGACCGGGTGCAAGGCCGCTATGTGGTGACCCTGGACGCCGACCTGCAAAACGAGCCCGACGACATCCCCCTGCTGCTCAACCGCCTGGAGACCGACCCGAGCGTGGACATGGTCTCGGGCTGGCGCAAGGACCGCCAGGATGCGGCCATCTCGCGCAAGCTGCCCTCCAAGATCGCCAATCGTTTGATCTCCAACGCCACCGGCGTGCAGCTGCACGACTATGGCTGCGCGCTCAAGGCCTACCGCCGCCACATCATCGACCGCGTGCACCTCTACGGCGAGCTGCACCGCTTTATCCCGTCGCTGGCGCGCGATGCCGGTGCCCGCATCACCGAAGTGCCGGTGCGCCACCATGCCCGCACGGCGGGTGTGTCCAAGTACGGCATTGACCGCACCTTCCGCGTGATTCTGGATTTGATCCTGATGGTCTTCCTGATGCGTTACCGCCAGCGCCCGCTGCATGCCTTTGGCGGCCTGGGCCTGTGGCTGGCCACGCCGGGCTTTCTGATCCTGGCCTATCTGTTTGTCGTCAAGCTGATGGGCGAGAGCATTGGCGGGCGCCCCTTGCTGATCATCGGCGTGATGCTGGTGCTGATGGGCATGACCTTTGTCGCCGCCGGCCTCATTGGCGAGTTGCTGACCCGCATCTACTACGAGTCGGGCGGTGGTCGCCAGTACTATGCGGACGACTATGTGATCGACGAGACGGGCGAGACCCCCCGCATGGTGCGGCTGGATGCCCACTCCGCGCGCGTGCAAGCTGTGCAGCCTGCTGCCGGTCAGAGTCTTTAAGCGCCCCCTGGTGTGAACCGTACACAAAAAGCCTGCATCAAGGCCTTGTGTGGCGCCGCTTTGCTGGGCGCCGTGGCCTACTTTGCCGACCCTTCTGCCCTTTGGGCCCGGCTGCGTGCGGCCGATGGGCGCTGGCTGCTGGCCGGGCTGGCGGCGGCCATTGCGTCGAACGTGGTCTCTGCATGGCGCTGGCGCGCGCTGGCGCAGTGGCTGGGCGCGCCGATGCGCTGGCCCGATGCGCTGCGCTGGTATTTCCAGGCCATTGGCCTCAATGCCTTGCTGCCCGGCGCCGTGGTGGGCGGCGATGTTTACCGCGCCGTGGTGCTGCAGCGCAGTGGCCAGGGCAAGGCCGCTGCTTCGCTGTCGGTGTTG
>NZ_KE148587.1:6139-18550 GCF_000410635.1 Comamonas sp. B-9 | reverse complement strand
CTGCTGTGGTGGCTGGGCCGGCGCCAGGCGGCCAGCCTGCCGGGCTGGTTGCAGCCCTTGCTGCAGGCCGCTGCGCGGCCGGACTTCAACCGCCAGATGCTCGTGCAGGCGGGTTCATCGGCGCTGGTGCAGCTGTTGTCCGCCGCAGCCCTGGCGCTGGGTGGGCTGGCGCTGGGCATTCATCTGGGCCTGGCCGCCTGGGCCTTTGCGATGGCGCCCATTTTCTTGATGGCGGCCTTGCCGGTCAGCGTGGGCGGCTGGGGCACGCGTGAGGCGGCCAGTGCGGCGGCGCTGGCGCCCTTTGGTGTGCCAGCGGCCTTGGCCGTCGGCGTGGGGCTGATCTATGGCGTGTATGCGCTGGTCCAGGGCGCGCTGGGTGCCATTGCCTTTGGTCTGCCCAGCCAGCGCGAGCGTGAGGCAGATGCAGCATCCTGAATCCTGCGCGGCCTGAGGGTGGCGCCCAAGAAAAAAGCAAGTCCGCAGACTTGCTTTTTTTGTGGGCAAGGCCTGCGCACAGGCCCTGGGACGGGTGTTAGACCGCCGTGATCGACACGGCCTTGGAGTTCAGGTAGGCCTCCATGGCTTCGGGGCCGCCTTCGCTGCCGTAGCCGGAGTCCTTTACGCCGCCGAAGGGGAACTCGGCCGTTGGCGTGGCCGCCTGGTTGATCCAGACCATGCCCGCTTCGATCTGGTTCGACAGCAGCTGCACGTTCTTGTACGAACGGGTGTAGGCGTAAGCAGCCAGGCCAAATGGCAGGCGGTTGGCTTCGCTGATCGCGTCTTCGAGCTTTTCGAAGGTGCGGATCGCGGCGATCGGGCCAAAGGGCTCGTCATTGAACACCGAGGCGTTCATCGGCACATCGGCCAGGATGGTGGGCGCGAAGAAGTTGCCTTCGCTGCCCACGCGGGCGCCACCGGTGGCGACCTTGGCGCCCTTGGCTGCGGCGTCTTCGACGACCTGGGCCATGGCAGTCAGGCGGCGGGCATTGGCCAGGGGCCCCAGGGTGGTGCCGTCCGTCAGGCCATCACCCAGCTTCAGGCTCTCGGCGTGCTTGACGAAGGCGCTGACAAAGGCGTCCTTCACATCGCGGTGCACCAGGAAGCGGGTGGGCGAGATGCAGACCTGGCCGGCATTGCGGAACTTGGCAGCAGCCGTGGCCTTGACGGCCAGTTCCACATCGGCGTCGTCGGCGACGATCACCGGGGCGTGGCCGCCCAGCTCCATGGTCACGCGCTTCATGTGGGCGCCGGCCAATGCGGCCAGCTGCTTGCCCACGACGGTCGAGCCGGTGAAGGTCACCTTGCGGATGATCGGGTGGGGGATCAGGTACTCGGAGATCTCGGAAGGCGAGCCAAACAGCAGACCCAGCACGCCCTTGGGCAGGCCGGCGTCCACAAAGCACTGCAGCAGCGCGGCAGGCGAGGCGGGGGTTTCTTCCGGCGCCTTCACCAGGAAGGAGCAGCCGGTGCCCAGCGCAGCGCCCAGCTTGCGCACCACCTGGTTGACCGGGAAGTTCCAAGGCGTGAACGCGGCGATGGGGCCGACCGGCTCTTTGATCACCAGCTGCTGCACATTGGGCACGCGGGCGGGCACGATGCGGCCGTAGACGCGCAGGCCTTCATCGGCAAACCATTCGATAATGCCGGCACCGGCCAGCACTTCGCCCTTGGCTTCGGCAAAGGGCTTGCCTTGTTCCTGGGTCAGCAGGCGGCCGATCTGCTCGGCACGCTCACGCAGCAGGCCAGCGGCACGGCGCATGATGTTGGCGCGCTCGATCGCGGGGGTGGCACGCCAGACCAGGAAACCCGCCTGGGCGGCTTCCAATGCACGGTCCATGTCTTTCTTGGTGGCGTGGGCCACCTTGCCGATGGGCTTGCCCGTGGCAGGGTTCACCACGTCGATGGTCTTGCCGTCGGAGGCATCGCACCATTCGTTGTTGATCAGCAGTCGGGTATCCGGATATGCAGCGGTCATTGCCATTTTTCCTTGCGTGTCTTGGAGGTATCCAGTGGTCGGGCCGTCGCGGGCAGCCGATGAATGGCTGCGGGCGAACAACTGCAAATCCTAACCGTTCGTGCCGGTGTGCGTAGTCGCGCAAGGCAATTTCGACATGCTGGGGCGGGCATGTACCGGATTTCTCCACAATAGAGCCGCAGGCCCGTGGTAAAACATGGGGTTTGCCGCGCGGGCAGCGTTGTTGCGCCGCGCCCTGTGCACGCCAGGTTGGCCTGGGCCGCACCACCATGAGACTTTTGGAAGCTTCAGACCATGCCATTGATCCGTACCAGTTCTGCCGTTGTCACCGTTCTTGCCGCATTGCTGGCAGGGTGCGCTACCAATGCGCCGGCTCCCACGCCTGATGCTGGCGCTGCTGCGACCACGGCCCCTGCCGCCAATGCCGCCCCCGCAGCAGCTGGCTGCGCCGGCAATGCCTGCGACTCGGCGCCCCAGCTGCTGACCGGTGCATCGCCCCGCTTCCCTTACCCCGCAGGTGCCCAGCCCCAGCCGGCCAGCGTGCGCGTGCAGTTCGTCGTCAACACCGATGGCGCCGTCAGCGATGTGAAGACCTTGACCACCACCTCCCGCGATATGGCCACCGAGGTGGAGCGCGCGGTGCGCCAGTGGAAATACCGCCCCGCGATGAAGAACAACCAGCCGATGAAGGTCATCCTGCAGCAGCAGTTCGACTTCAAGCCCTGAGACAGACCACGCTTTCGCGCGTTCTGCACGACAAAACGCCCGCTGCACCTGAAGTGCCGCGGGCGTTTTTGCAGTGGACAGGGGCGATCAGTTCGCCGCCCAATCGTTTACTTCAGCGCGCAGATGCGCTCGGCCAGCTCGATAAAGCCAGCGCCACGCTCGCCACGCGTCACATAGCGCGGCAGGTGCTGCAGTTGGGGCACAAAGCGCGCGATATTGGCCACGCCAAAGCTGTTGTCGAAGTGCTGGAACATCAGCTGGTCGTTGGTGGAGTCGCCGATATAGCACCACTGGCCGATTTCCGCGTCGAGATCGCGCCCGAACAAGGTCTTGACGATCCAGCGCGCGCCTTCGAGCTTGTTGTGCCCGCCAAACCAGCCATTGATGTGGATGGAGCTGACGGTGGCATTCATGCCGGCTGCCTGCATCAGCGCCACACAGCGGTCGATATCGGCCTGCGGCATCTGCGTGAACTCGCTGTGGTCCACGGCAATATCGCATTCGCGCCCGGCCGAATCGGTAGCGCGCTGCGCGCCCGGCACCGTCTGCTCTATCTGCGTGAGCACCGCCTGCATCTTGGCAAAGTTGGCCATGCGCGTGGCCTCGTCCTGCTGGTAGAGCTTGTCCAGCCCGCCGCTGGCATTGCGGCGCAGCGCGACGGCACCGTTTTCGGCGACGATGGCATCCACCGGCCAGGCAGCGGCAAAAGGCTCGCTCCAGCCCACCGGCCGGCCGGTGACGGGGATCACGGCCAGACCCTTGGCCTTGAGGGCAGCGATGGCCTGCACCACGTTGTCAGGGACGGCGCCCTCTGTTGTCAGGGTGTCGTCGATATCGGTCAGTAGGCCGAGGATGGGGGCAGTCGGCTGCCATTGGGTCAAAGCTAGCATAGAGAGGGGGACAGCGAGAGGACAGCGTAAAAATGGGGCCAGTGCCCGGGTCAGTAGAACTCAGTTTTCAGCGCGCTGGCGGTACAACAACCGGGTCATGCTCAGGTAATTCACCGTCATCGCGACCAAGGTGCCCGCAGCCACATACAGCATCAGCCATAGCGGGCCTTGGGGAAAGGTCCAGGCCAGCAACGAATAGACGGCAACGTTGACGGCACCGCCGCCCAGCATTAGACCCAGATAGCGCAGGTACTCGGTCAGCAAGCTGCCGTTGGCGCTGCGTCCCGCAAAGGAGATATTGCGGTTGATCAGCCAGGTCGTGGTGGCCGCCAGCCAGAACGACACGGCCCGTGCGGCATACACGCCCAGGGCATCCCGCAGCAAGGTCAACACGACCACGTCAACGACAAAGGCAAGTGAGCCGGCAATCAGGAACCAGAGCACCGAGCGCTTGATCTTGAACTGCATCACTTGCTCGGCGTGTTGGCCACAGAAGCGAGATAAGCAATCTGCTTGATCTCGCGCCGCGTCAAGGTGATGGCTTGCAAGATCAGACCGGTGACAAAGGACACCCCGCCGCAGACCACCATGGCGGACACCAAGCCCAAGGTCGGGAAGCGCCGCACCATGCCGGTGTGGCTGTACTCCATCACGATGGGGATGGCCAGTGCAATGGCGACCAGTGCCAGTGCAGCACCCAGCCAGCCAAAGAACTGCAAAGGCTTTTCGCTGACCACCAGGCGGCCGATGGTCTTGAGGATGCGCCAACCGTCGCGGTAGGTGGACAGCTTGCTGGCCGAGCCCTCGGGCCGGGCGCCATAAGGCGTATCGACCTCGGTGCAAGGCATGCGCAGCTCGAGTGCATGGACGTTCAGCTCGGTCTCGATTTCAAAGCCCTGCGAATGTGCGGGGAAGGATTTGACATAACGGCGCGAAAACACCCGGTAGCCCGAGAGCATGTCGCGAAAGCTGCCGCCAAATATCTGCTGCACCGTGCCGGTCAACAGCTTGTTCCCCCAGCGATGGCCGGGACGGTAGGTGATGCCGGTATCACCGGGCTCAGGCTCCGTTTCGACGCGTGCACCCACCACCATGTCCAACTGCTCGTCAATCAGCATGTCGATGAGCTTGCGTGCCGACGGCGCATGGTAGGTTGCATCGCCATCGGCCATCACATAGATATCGGCATCCACATCGGCAAACATGCGGCGCACGACATTGCCTTTGCCCTTGAGATGGACATCGCGCAGATGCGCACCCACTTCAACAGCGATCTCGGCGGTGCGGTCCGTCGAGAGATTGTTGAAGATGTAGATCTCTGCTTCTGGCAAGGCCTGGCGAAAGCCTTCCACCACGGGGCGCACCGTCAACTCTTCGTTGTGGCAGGGGAGGATGACGGCGATGCGCTGGTTGCGGTAGAGATTGGCCGGTTGTTGTGCAGTCATTTTTCAGTATTCTTCTCAATCATTCAGGCAGTTGCCGCATTGTGCCTGCTGTTTTTACGGCCCTTGAGACGCTGGGCCATGCACCAGGCCACGATGACCGGGAATGCAAGCGAAAGGGGCACGGCAGGGTACAGGTAGAGGATGTAGTTGCTGGGGATGGATGTCGCTTCCAGAAAGCCGAGCAGTGCCACGCGGGTGACCAGCGCTGCTGCCAGGCATGTTGCCAGCATCCAGGCCATATCAGGCAGGCGCCTTTTGGCCAACAGTGCCACAGACCATAGGAGCCAGAACGCGAATGCCAAGGGCAGTGCTACCGCCGACGCTTTGCTCATGGCGGTGGCGATGCCTTGTGCAAGCTGAAGCCGGAACGTGTCACGGGGCGATGTCAGGTCCACCGCCAGTGGCTCTGGGTCGGTCGTGGGGGCGATTGGGCCATTGGTCACCACTTCGAACAGCCTCAGGTGCAGGGGCTCGCCTATGCTGTGATAAGTCTTGAGCTGGGCCTGGTCCAGCGTGGCAAGCGTCCAAAAGACCTCGCCGGATGCCTTGATGGCATCGAGCGCGTAGCCTTGGTGCCATGGTGGCACCATGGTGGCACGGGCTGGAAGACAGTCTCCAGGACGCTGGCGGCAGCCGGCATCGATTTCCGAGGCCAGTCTGCGGTAGAACGCCCTTGCGTCCCTGGCTGTCTCATAGTGCCCGTTGGCAGCAACCGCACGGCGCAGCGCCCACATGAACCAGCCCGAGAGAATTTCTGGACAGGGCGAGGTCTGCGTCTGCGCGCAGCCGCCTTGGCGCCAGAACTCGCCACCATCACCCTCGAAATAAGGCTTCAGCTCATGTGCGGCTTCACTCATCGCATAGGCGCGCTCACGGGCGTCCTTGGGAAATGGGACATAACGCTGCCAATGGTCGTGGCGAATACGCGTGAGTGCGCCATAGCCAGCCAGAAAGTCGTTCGAGCGAAAATCGTTGTTGCGAAAGACCCCATATACCGCGTAATTGGTGGTGTTGACGGCCGCGACCATGACCGTGGCCACCACAATGGGCAGTGCAGCAAACGCCAATGCAGGCTTCCAATGGCGCAGCAGCACTGAGTGCTGCGTCCATAGCCAATAGGCCAGCAGCAATGACAGTGCGGGCAGCAACCATACGCCTTCCTCACGCGTCAGCCAGAACCAGCCGCCGACCAGACCCATGGCCAGCAGAGAGCGCCATTGCACACGCAGTTGCTCGCCCGGCAAAGCCTTTGCAGCTGCGGCTACCCAGCAACGCAGCCCCAAGGTCACCAGCAACAGGGTCTGCGAGACATAGATACCTTCGCGCATTACCCGGCCGCCCGATTGTTCCAACCAGGCTGTGGGCTGAAAGGCCATCACTGTAAACAGCACCAACGTAAGCAACCGCGAGCGGGTCATCTGACCCACCGTATGCACAAAGAAAGCGGCGGATGCCAGATACAGCGCGTGCTCCGTGAACTTCAAAGGCAATGCCGTCGCATGGTTGAGCAGCAGGAACAGCGGGTAGCCGACGCCTTTGGCATGGGTCAGCTCGTTGTATTTGCCCAACCAATTGCCCATCCCGATTTCTGCGGCCAGACGTACAAACAGCAGGTCATCATGTGCAGCCCAGCCCACGGCCAATATAGGAAAGGCCATACGCAGCCAGAGGGACAGCGCGCTGACGACTGCAATCCACCCCCAGTAAGAGAGGGGTGAATACCATCCAGATTTTTCAGCAAAGGAGGTCGTAGAGGAATCAGGGGACTGAACTGTTTGCATGGGCGCGGTGCTACTCACAAGGTCTCGGGGGCATAGCAAGGGGCTCAGGAGAGCTTTCGGCCAAGGGCGATGAATTTCTTCTCGATCAATTCGTAAATCACATTGGAGACGATGAATATTGTCAAGTACCCCAAGGCGATAGAGATATTCCCCAGCGGTCCGCTGAATTTTTGCGCAAAAAATATAATGATGGGGAAATGAACGAGGTAGATCGAATATGAGATTTTCCCGATGCGTGGAAGAATCTTGTCTTGTGTGGGTGGTGCTCTCAACACCTTGATCAACAAGGCGCCAAGGCCAATGCCAGTCAGGAAGATGGGTGATGGGAGCTTTCCTTGGTATACCCCAATCAAAAGCAGGAGCGCAATGATGGTCGCATTGATGAGGGTTTCACTGATCCGAAAGAAAAAGTCCTTATAAAAATAAATGCAACCGCCAAATATAAAAAAGAACATTTGTGCAGGAAAGGCATTGTTGATGATGATTCCCACCTGGCCCGGATCCGCCGGGTTTTGCAGTGATGCGAAAGCATCGGCGAACCAGGCATTGAAATAGCCTTGTGCGGCAAAGTAGCTCCAGCAGGTCGATATCACGACGCTGGCCAGTAGCCACCACAGCGCCCAGCGTGCTCTGCCAAGTATGAAGAGGGGAGCAATAACGTACCAGATCAGTTCAACGGTCAACGTCCAGGTGACATGCAGCACATCATAGGCAATCAACGCTTTTGGCGAGAGCTGTTGAAGGTTGACGATATTCAGAAAGAATGCAGTCCAGTCCTGGTTGGATTTCAAGTAGATACCAGCAGGTATTGCAAATAGCAGGTAGGTGAACCAATAGGCCGGGAAGATTCTGAATAAGCGATGGATCACATATTTTTTGAGGTCGCTCCTGCAAGCGCTTTCCGAGATCAAGAATCCACTGATGATGAAGAAAAGCTCTACGCCCAGAAGACCGCCATAATCACCAATGAAGGGGATGCTGAATCCGGTACTGCTTTGGTATGGTGCGCCACAACGCCTATCACCGCAATGGCACGCAGTGCATCCATGTTGACCAAGTGTGTCTCTTTGCTGTTTGTTATTGCTTGCATGAATCCCTGTATTTCAATATCTGAAATATTTCATATCTGAAATTTTCATCAGCGATGCCTGATGCTCTTGCAAAAATACCAACTGAATGAACAGTGCAGCGCGACCGAACCGCTGCCGGTATTGGCGGCTCATTCTATCAAGTGAAATATCACAATCTGAAAAACGCTGGAAGGTGCAGCACGCTTTTCAGGCCAGCGCCAGTGTTGGCAATCATGGAGTTTCGGGTTGACACATGGGCAAGCCGGCTGGATTGTTGAGCAGTTTTCGTTCACCCGTGCGTTTGTCCAGCGATATCAGGGTGATGCAATGAGGCGGCGAGGCATCTGCATGCGGGATCATGACTTTAAAGCCATTGAGCGCTGAGATTCTCTGTTGGGTGTTCAACGGCAGGTCAGAGCGAACCATGGGTGTCAGCTCCACCACATCTTCGGTGGGTGGCCGAGTCATGATCTCCAGTCCATGCGCATCGGGGTCACTGGTCCAGCCAGCCCAACCATGCAGCACCAAGGCGTTGGGGTATTGCTTATTGAGGTCGAAGCCTCCTTCTTGCGGAAGGCCTTCGGGGAAGCGGGTCACCACATCAGCATGGGCGACCTTGAGAAAACGGTCCATGGGCACCTGCACGCCATCGGTTTGCTGGAGGCGTGGGCCGGGCATTAGATCTGGAGACACATGCGCGTAGCGGTTGAAGATCAGGTTGCGCTCTTGTGCTGGAATATCTGCAAAGTGCTGGTCCCAAAATGCCATCGGTGGCACGGCATTTGTATGGCTGAGGGAGCGAAACCCCAGGCCATTGGCTGTTGCCGCATGTAGGTGCGGGAATACCAGAACGCCATCGTTTTTCTTTTCTTGCTCTTGCAAGTATTTGACCACTGCATTGGGTTGGAGGTTGAAGATGGGCCAGGCTGACTGCAAAGGGTTGAAGCGCCCAAACAGAACCGCTCCAAACACCAGGGAGGCCAGCGCCAACGCTTCATGGCTCTGAACTTTGCGCTTGCGTGCAAGCAAGTACAGCACGATCAGCGGAAACAGAAAAAACAGATCTTCGGCCCGCTTGGGTCCTAGCGGATGCTTGAAGATCCACCAGCCCGCGACGACGAAGGCGCTGAGTGCAAGCAATCGGCCAAGCGATAAGGCCAAACCCAGCACATTGGCTGCGTACAAAACGATGATCGTCAACAGCACGCCGCTTGCATACTGCATGCGTGCTGGCTCCACGTGGTCCCAGAGCAGTACTTTGCCAAATACGGAAGGGATCGGCAGAACCATCCAGACAAACTGCACCATGAACCCTGCAAGCAATACAAGGAACATTCTGCGCTTGCTGGTATCCCTCCACAGCAAACCAATATTGCGGTAATCGAGAAAGAACAGCACAGCGACGTAGTAGTACATCCCCACGGTTCCGATCTCGCTCATGTTGAGGCCAATCAGGCTGTTGTACACCCAGCTGAAATTGACCGACGGAAAGATCCACGAGAGCATGAAGCGATCGCTGACCCCTCCGCCCATGGAGTGACGGCTTCCAGGATAAATGGTGGCACTGGTGGCAGAAAGATAGTCATAGAGATACAGCCCTGCCGTGCCGGCGGCCAAGGCTGCGGCAAGGGCCACCCAGACAAGGGTGCGAGGCTGAAAGAGTCGGGGCTTGCCGGCGACCAATAGCACCAGACCCACAAAGGCGAGCGAAATTTGAACGGGGGGGTAGAAGTTGGTCAGCAGCCAGAAGACTGCCGCGTAATAAAACCAGATGAGCTGCCAGTGCAAGCGTAAATTCAGCCAAAAAGGCATGATGACCCATGGGAATATCGCAATGATCGGGCCTTTCTCATTCCACCAAAACTGGCTGAATCCAGTGAAATATAGGCCAAACGACAGCAGCATAGCCGTGGTATTGCTGGCGCCAAATTGTCTGAAGAGGAAGGCGTAGCCGGTGATGAAGAGTGCAAAAATGGCAAACCAGTGGAATGAATACGCATACGCCGGGTTCACCAGCCCGTAGAGCCACATCGTGGGCTTGAATGCCATGCCCCAGTCTGCGATGGGTAGGCCATAGTTGATGCGCAAGTCTTCTTGGTAGAGCGAAGTTTTGTTATAGCGCTCGAAATGATTGCGCACGGTCGCTTGCGTCAGCGGCGTTACCACGGCCCACTCATCCGCACGGATGGATCTCGCCTTACCGAGTGTGGGCTCAATATCCTGGTAACCGTAGTGCGTCTTCAGTGTGAATGCATAAGAGGACGGCGACCAGGTGTTGCCGATGTACACCAAGGCAGCTACCAGCCATAAACCCAAACAAGCCCAACGCCAGCTGCTCATTCGCATCAAAATCCCCCAGAAAAATCACGGCCTCAAACGATACGGATGCATCGCGCGGTCAAGCTGTAATCATTAAAAATATTGCAAAAGGGCAGGCTGATACACCACAGCCGGAGGCAGTCCGGTGTGCGTCCTCGGGGCGTCAAAGCCCTATTTCTGAGTGAATGCTGCAGCCACTGTGCTGCCAGATTCTAGTGGTCACCGTGACGCCGAGATGCCAATACATCGCTGCATTGGTCACAAAATGACTCACCGGGGGGAGCCTGCAGGCGTATTAGGAAGAGCCATGCATCCCACGTTGCAGGAGAAAATGGTGACAGCACGGGCTACCCCCGGCCAAAGGAAAAGCCACGATGGGCCATGGCTGCATACAAGGGCCCATGTGGTGGCAAAGATCTGCTATCTGTTGCATATTCGTCGCATTCACCCCAGATTCAGCAAAGACTCGCTTTGATCTGCGGCAATCGCTTGTGCATCGATCACTGCCAGTCCATGTGGCAGTCGCCATGCTCCTCTCCTGGAGACGCCCGGAATGAGGAGACAGGTCTGCCAGGCTACTGGCTTGATGCGTCAAGAGGTCTGCAATTCCAACCCCGCATGCTCGCGCAGCGGATGGAAGTGGATCTTCGGAAAACGCTCCTGCGCCAGGCGCACGTCATAGGGGCTGGTGCACAGATACGCCAGGGTATTGGCCGCGTCATGGGCCAGGCGCAGCGGGTAGGCGTGTTCGAACTCGCGCAGCTCGGCGGGGGTGTCGGCGGTGATCCAGCGGGCGCCGGTGTACTGGCAGCCTTCCAGGCGCACTTCGCAGTCATATTCGGTCTTCAGGCGGTGCTGCACCACTTCAAACTGCAGCTGGCCCACGGCGCCCAGCAGCATATTGCCGCCGGCATCGGGCTTGAAGACCTGGATGGCGCCTTCTTCGCCCAGCTGTATCAGGCCTTGCTGCAGCTGCTTGGTGCGCAGCGGGTTCTTCAGCACCACGGTCATGAACATTTCTGGCGCGAAGAAGGGCAGGCCGGTGAACTGCAGGTTGGGGCCATCGGTGATGGTGTCGCCCAGCTGCACGCCGCCGTGCGTGGTAAAGCCGATGATGTCGCCGGCATAGGCCTCGTCCACCGCTTCGCGGCGCTGGCTCATGAAGGTCACCACGCTGGTGGGACGCAGCTCCTTGGCGGTGCGCTGCACCTTCATCTTCATGCCGGGGGTGTACTTGCCCGAGGCCACACGCACAAAGGCGATGCGGTCGCGGTGGTTGCTGTCCATATTGGCCTGCACCTTGAACACCACGCCCGAGAAGCTGCTGTCTTCCGGATGGATGGTTTTCTCTTCGCGGTTGCGGTTGACCTCGGTATAGGCGATGCGGGGGCCGGGCGGCGGCGACATGTCCACCACCGCGTCGAGCACTTCCATCACACCGAAGTTGTTCACACCGGAGCCGAAGAACACCGGGGTCAGCTTGCCGGCCAGGAAGTCGGCATGGTTCCATTCGGCAGAGGCGCCCTGGGCGAGTTCCATCGAATCGAGCGCATCGTCAAAGGCTTGGCCAAAACGGCTGCGCAGCTTGTCGGCCTCGCTCAGCGGGATGACTTCAAAATCCTTGGGGCCGCGGTCGCTGCCTGGCGCGAACACGGTCATGCTTTGGGTCAGCAGGTTGATGATGCCGCCAAAGCTCTTGCCCTGGCCCACAGGCCAGGTGATGGGGCAGCAGGGCATGCCCAGCTCGCGCTCGACCTCGTCCATGATGTCCAGCGGATCGCGCACTTCGCGGTCCATCTTGTTGACGAAGGTGATGATGGGCGTATCGCGCTGGCGGCAGACCTCGATCAGGCGGCGGGTCTGCGATTCCACACCGTTGGCCGCATCAATCACCATCAGCGCCGAGTCCACGGCGGTCAGCACCCGGTAGGTGTCCTCCGAGAAGTCCTTGTGGCCGGGGGTGTCGAGCAGGTTGATGACATGGTCGCGGTAGCTCATCTGCATCACCGACGAGGCCACCGAAATACCGCGCTGCTTTTCAATCTCCATCCAGTCCGAGGTGGCGTGGCGCGAAGCCTTGCGGCCTTTCACCGCGCCCGCGATCTGGATCGCACCGGAGAACAGCAGCAGCTTTTCGGTCAGGGTGGTTTTACCCGCGTCCGGGTGGGAGATGATCGCAAAGGTGCGGCGGCGTTGGGTTTCGGG
>NZ_KE148587.1:438-6122 GCF_000410635.1 Comamonas sp. B-9 | reverse complement strand
GAAGAGCAAAGGGCGCAGACCCGGGACTGGGCTGCCAAAAAACAAAGCCAGCAGGTGCTGGCTGGGACTGCGGGCATTTTAACGGAAAGCGTTTTACCCGGGCTTGGGCAGGCAGGGCGCCAGCGCCTTTGCCCAGGCCGCCGCAGCGGCACAGCCGCGTCACCCGGGCTTGCTTTCCAGACAGCCACCCTTTCTCTCGGCGATCTTGATGCCATCTTGATATCCCCCCGCGCATTCTCAGCGCCTGCTTGATGCGCGCAAACCTACATTGGCTCCACTGCAGGCGTTTTGCCTGTGCAACACCACGCTGCGTGGGGCCGCATTGGGCGGCCTGGCTGCGGTGTATGAGGAGAAAACCATGTGGATCCATGGAGTGGAGGTGCTGGCCGCGCTGGTCAGTGCTGCGCTGTTTGTCTATCTGGGGTACGCGCTGCTGCGGCCCGAAAAATTCTGAAAAAAGGGGAGAGGGCCATGTACATGCTGCAAGACCTCGTATTTGTCGGACTCACGCTGGCCTGCTTTGTCGGCCTGCTGGGCTTTGTTCGCGCCTTGGTGCGCATCTGAGCGGGGCTGACATGGGTTTAGTCTGGATCGAATATGCCGCCTTTGTGGCGGTGCTGGTGTTGCTCACCATCCCCATGGGGTGGTGGCTGGCACGCTGCTTTACCAGCGCGCACGACAGCCGGCTGGAGCGCTGGACCTACGCCGCCATCGGTGTGGACCCGCAAGAGCGCATGGGCTGGCAGCGCTATGGCGCGGTGCTGGTGATGAGCAATGGCCTGCTGATGCTGCTGGGCTACCTGCTACTGCGGCTGCAGGGCTTCCTGCCGCTCAACCCGCTGCAAAATGCTGCGCAGACGCCGGATCTGGCGTTCAACACCGCTGCGTCCTTTATCACCAACACCAACTGGCAGGCCTATGCCGGTGAGAGCAGCCTGAGCAATGCCACGCAAATGGTGGTGATCACCGGCCTGATGTTTGCGGGCTCCGCCGCCGGCCTGGCCGCTGCTGCCGGCTTTGTGCGCGGGCTGGCCCGTGCGGACAGCCAGGATATTGGCAACTACTGGGTGGATTTTGTGCGCATGCTCTGGCGCGTGCTGCTGCCGCTGTCGCTGCTGCTGGCGCTGGTCTATGTCTGGCAGGGCGTGCCGCAGACCCTGGGTACCGAGGTGCTGGCCCATACCATCGATGGCGGCCGCACGCAGCAGCTGCTGATGGGCCCGGTCGCGAGCCTCGAGAGCATCAAGCACCTGGGCACGAATGGCGGCGGCTTCTTCAGCATGAATGCGGCCCATCCATTTGAGAACCCCACGCCGCTCACCAATATGCTGCACATCCTGGCGATGCTGCTGATCCCTGCCGGCATGACCTATGCGCTGGGAGCCATGCTGCTCAAGCGCCGCCAGGGCTGGGTGTTTTTTGGGGCGAGCCTGATCATCTTCCTGGGCTTTCTGGCCCTGGTCTGGACGGGCGAGCAAAACGGCAGCAGCCTGCTGGCCCGCGCCGGTGCCGACCAGCAGTGGAGCGCCACCCAACCGGGCGGCAATATGGAAGGCAAGGAGCTGCGTTTTGGCATCACCGATACCGCCTTGTTTGTCACCACCACCACGGCGGCCACCACCGGCTCGGTCAATGCCATGCACGACTCGCTCACGCCCTTGGGCAGCATCACGCCGCTGGCGCTGATGATGCTCAACTGCGTGTTTGGCGGCGATGGCGTGGGCCTCATCAACCTGCTGCAGTACGCCATCCTGACGGTGTTCCTGGCCGGGATGATGATCGGGCGCACGCCCGAGTTCCTGGGCAAGAAGATCGAGGTGCGCGAGATGAAGCTGGTGATGCTGTCAGTGCTGGCCCACCCGGCCTGCATTCTGGGATGGACAGCGCTGGCCATGCTCTGGCCGGGCGCTGCCGACAGCCTGAACAACCGGGGCCCGCATGGCTTTTCGGAAATTCTCTACGCCTATGCCTCGGCCACTGCCAACAACGGCTCGGCCTTTGCGGGCCTCAATGCCAACACGCCCTTCTTCAACACCACCTTGGGCCTGGCGATGCTGATGGGACGCTACCTGACCCTGCTGCCGCTGCTGGCTGTCGCCGGCAGCATGGCCAGCAAGGCCAGCGTGCCCGCCGGGGCCGGCACCTTTCCCACCGCCACGCCGCTGTTCACCGGATTGCTGGTGTTTGTGGTGCTGGTGGTCGGCGGGCTCACCTTTTTGCCAGCGCTGGCGCTGGGGCCGGTCGTCGAGCAGCTGCAGATGCTGGCTGGGCAGCTCTACCCCTGAGCCCCACCTTTTGACCTGGTATCCCAACTGATTTGACGCGAACCGGGGCACGGCCAGGCCGTGCCCGCAGGAGAAAAACATGACAAGCCCTGATTCCGATAAACGTCTGCCAGCGCTGCATGCGCAGCAGGCCGCCGCCCCCGCCGACGCAGGCTGGGGCCGCACTTTTAGCCGCACTTTGGGCAGCAGTGCCCGCGCCGCCGTACTGGTGCTGCTGCTCTGTGGCGTGGCCTACCCGCTGGCCACGACCGGCGTCGCCCAGGCACTGCTGCCCCATGCCGCCAATGGCTCGCTGGTGCTGCGCAATGGCCAGATCGTGGGCTCGGCCCTGATCGGCCAGTACTTTGACAGCGCCCGCTACTTCCATGGCCGGCCCAGCGCCACGACGGCACCTGACCCCAAGCAGGACGGGGCCAGCATCGCTGCGCCCTACAACGCCGGCCTGTCCGGCGCCAGCAACCAGGGCTCCAGCAGCCAGGGGCTGGCCGATAGCGTGGCCGAGCGCGTCGCGCAGTACCGCACGACCAATGGCCTGGCGGCCGATGCGGCTGTGCCGGTCGATGCGGTCACCGCCTCGGCATCGGGCCTGGATCCGCATATCTCGGTTGCCAATGCCAACTTGCAACTGGCCCGCGTAGCGCGCGAGCGGCAGTTGCCCCCCGTCCAGGTGCAGCAGTTGCTGGACCAGGCCACGCAGCAGCGCACTGGCTACCTGCTCGGTGAGCCCCGCGTGAATGTGCTGGCGCTCAATATGGCGCTGGATGCACTGCCAACCCGGAGCCAACCATGAACACGAAAAAATGGACGGCATCCGCTGGCCTCGGCGATCTGGCGCTGCTGCAGGCCGCCGCCTGGGATGCACTGCGCAAACTCTCGCCCCGCCTGCAATGGACCAACCCGGTCATGTTTGTGGTCTACCTGGGTGCCTGGCTCACCAGCCTGCTGTGGCTGCAAGCGCTGTTCATGGCGCAGGAGGGCAGCGGTTTTACGTTGGCCATTGCCGGCTGGCTGTGGTTCACCGTGCTGTTTGCCAACTTTGCCGAGGCCCTGGCCGAAGGCCGCAGCCGCGCCCAGGCCGCCAGCCTGCGCGGCATGAAGCGCGACACGGTCGCCAAGGTGCTGCAGCAAGCGCAGCATGGCGCCGCCTGGACGGCCCAGCCCGCCAGCAGCCTGAGCAAGGGCACGTTCTTGCTGGTGGAGGCGGGCGATGTGATTGCGCTCGACGGCACCGTGGTCGAAGGCGTGGCCTCGGTCGATGAGAGCGCCATCACCGGCGAATCGGCCCCTGTGGTGCGCGAGGCCGGTGGCGATTTCTCGTCGGTGACCGGTGGCACGCGCGTGCTGTCCGACTGGCTGGGGGTCGAGGTCACGGTGAACCCGGGTGAGTCGTTTCTGGACCGCATGATCTCGATGGTCGAATCGGCCAAGCGCCAGAAGACGCCCAACGAGCTGGCGCTGGGCATCCTGCTGGTGGGGCTCACCTTGGTGTTTCTGATGGTCATTGTCACGCTCTGGCCGTTCTCGGTGTTTGCGGTGGCGCAATCGGGCAGCGGCAGCGCCGTCAGCGTGGCCGTGCTGGTGGCGCTGCTGGTTTGCCTCATCCCGACCACCATCGGCGGTCTGCTGTCTGCGATCGGCGTGGCCGGCATGGGGCGCATGATGCAGGCCAATGTGATTGCCACCTCGGGCCGCGCGGTGGAGGCCGCAGGCGACGTGGATGTGCTGCTGCTCGACAAGACCGGCACCATCACCTTGGGCAACCGCCAGGCGAGCGAATTCTTGCCAGCCCCGGGTGTCAGCGCCGCGCAGCTGGCCGAAGCCGCCCAGCTCTCGTCGCTGTCCGATGACACCCCGGAAGGCCGCAGCGTGGTGGTACTGGCCCAGGAGCGCCATGGGCTGAGCCCCGCTGTGCTCGACCCCGCCCAGGCCCAGCCGGTGCCCTTTACCGCCCAGACCCGCATGAGCGGCCTGGACCTGGCTGGCGCCACAGGCCCGCGCAGCCTGCGCAAAGGCGCGGCCGATGCGCTGCGCCGCCATGTCGAGGCCCTGGGCGGGCAGTTTCCGCAGGCGGTGCAACTGGCGGTGGAGAGCGTCTCGCGCAAGGGCAGCACGCCGCTGGTCGTCGCCGATGGCGCGCGGGTGCTGGGCGTGATCGAGCTCAAGGACGTTGTCAAACCCGGCATGCGCGAGCGTTTTGCACAGCTGCGCCGCATGGGTATCCAGACCGTGATGGTCACCGGCGATAACCCGCTGACCGCTGCTGCGATTGCCGCCGAGGCGGGCGTGGACGACTACCTGGCCGAGGCCCGGCCCGAGGACAAGCTGCAGCTGATCCGCAGCCACCAGGCCGCAGGCCGTTTGGTGGCCATGACGGGCGACGGCACCAACGATGCACCCGCACTGGCCCAGGCCGATGTGGCGGGCGCGATGAACAGCGGCACGCAGGCCGCCAAAGAGGCCGCCAACATGGTCGACCTGGACAGCAACCCTACCAAGCTCATCGAGGTGGTGGAGACCGGCAAGCAGATGCTGATGACGCGCGGCGCGCTCACCACCTTCAGCATTGCCAACGATGTGGCCAAGTACTTTGCGATCATTCCGGCCGCCTTTGTCGCTACCTACCCGCAGCTGGCATCGCTCAACATCATGGGCTTGCACAGTGCCGATTCCGCCATTCTGAGCGCCGTCATCTTCAACGCGCTGATCATCATCGCGCTGGTGCCGCTGGCCTTGCGCGGCGTGCGTTACCGGGCGGTGGGTGCTGCCGCCTTGCTGCGCCGCAATCTGCTGGTCTACGGTCTGGGTGGTTTGCTGGTGCCGTTTGCCGGCATCAAGCTGATCGACATGCTGCTGACGGCAACAGGCTTGTTCTAAGCGCTTGCCCCACAATAGCGCCACCATGCCCCACCCCAGCAATACCCCCAGCGCACCTGCCGCCCGGCCTGACCCGGACGCGCTGGTCGCCCAGCTCAAGGCCGACCAACAGCAAGCGGCCCGGGGCAAGCTGCGCATCTACTTTGGCTCCAATGCCGGGGTGGGCAAGACCTATGCAATGCTGGCCGCTGCGCAGCGCGAGCGCCAGGCGGGCCGCCAGGTGCTGGTGGGCTTGGTGGAGACCCATGGCCGGGCCGAGACCGTGCAGCAGCTCCACGGCCTGGAGCTGCTGCCCCGCCGCCTGTTGCCCCACCAGGGCCGCCAGCGCGAGGCCTTTGACCTGGATGCGGCGCTGGCGCGCCACCCACAAGTGCTGCTGCTCGACGAGCTGGCCCACAGCAATGCGCCCGGCTCGCGCCATCCCAAGCGCTGGCAGGATGTGCAGGAGCTGCTCGATGCCGGCATCGATGTCTGGACGACGCTCAATGTGCAGCATCTGGAGAGCCTCAACGATGTGGTGGGCGG
>NZ_KE148587.1:0-367 GCF_000410635.1 Comamonas sp. B-9 | reverse complement strand
CGTTGTCGACCTGCCGCCCGAGGAGCTGCTCAAGCGCCTCAAGGCCGGCAAGATCTACCCGCTGGAGCAGGCCGAGCGGGCCTCGCACCATTTCTTCCGCCTCGGCAACCTGCTGGCCCTGCGCGAGCTGGCGCTGCGCCGTACGGCCGACCGCGTCGATGAGGACATGCGCGACTACCGGCGCGAGCGCTCCATCGGCGATGTCTGGCCCACGCGCGAGCGTCTGCTGGTCGCCGTAGGCGGTCAGGCGGGGGATGATGCCCTGGTGCGCCAGGTGGCGCGCCTGGCCCGGCGGCTGGAGGCCGACTGGATGGTGGTCTATGTGGATGCGCCGGCGCGCCAGCACCGCTCGGCGCAGTCGCAGCAG
>NZ_KE148586.1:459-2983 GCF_000410635.1 Comamonas sp. B-9 | reverse complement strand
AGAGCAGGCCGCCGGCGACCGCTTTGCCGCCGCTGCCAGCACCAGCAGCAACTGCCCCAGCGGCGCGCGGGGCGGCCAGCTGGGCTGGCTGCGCATCGAAGACTGCGCCCCCGAGTTCGCCCGCGAGCTTTTCGGCCATGCCGAGGTGGGGGTGTTGCCGCGCCTGGTGCACAGCCGCTTTGGGCTGCATGTGGTGGAGGTGCAGGAGCGCGATGCGGGCACCGTGCCGCCTTATGAGCAGGTGCGGGCCGCTGTGTTGCAGCAGTTGCGGCAGCAGAGTTTTGCGACGGGGTTGTCGCAGTATTTGCGGTTGTTGGCTGGGCGGGCGCGGGTGGTGGGGGTGGATTTGGAAGGGGCGAAGACGCCTTTGGTGCAGTAGCTATTTTGTTTGTTTGCTCTGCCGTAGGTCTGGCAGTCTCATTTGTTCTAACGACAGAGGCCGGGAGCCTCCGAGTAAGAGATGCTGACGGACTCAGCTGCCGTTTTATCTCCATTTTTCTGTCGAAGGACAGAGGCCGGATTTCGTCCGGCGGCCGACTCACTTTTCTTGCTCGCACCGGAGTGCCGGACCAAAGAAAAGTAAGCAAAAGAAGTGCGCCCCTGCTGTCTGCGACCCCTCCGCTGCGCTGCGGGGCAACCTGTGCTGAGACGTTTGCGGGCTGCGCCGTGGAACTCACTACGCGCTGAAGCGCTCCGTTCAAACAGCCACGGCGAGTCAGTTCACGAAGCATGCGCGCTGGGGCGCGCATGCCAGCCCGCAAACGCCCCATCACAGGCGCATACAGAAGGGGGTGTAGTCCCCTTCCATGCCGAGCGCAGCGATGGCATTGCAGCTGCTGGATCCCTCTTCCCCCTTCTAGCCGTGCCGAGAAGCACAGACCCAGGGGCGGGCGTGTGCCGAAGGACACACGCCTTCGTGGTCATGCTTGCCGCATCTGTTTGAACGGAGCGCCTTGGCGCGTAGTGAGTTATGCGGCACGCCCCTGGGTCGAGCATCGCAGGTTGCCCCAGTGCCGCAGGCACTGGGGACACGGATAGCAGGGGCGTGTTTCTTTGCTTACTTTCTTGCACGAGCAAGAAAGTGAGTCGCCTGCCGGGCGAAAACCGGCCTCCGGCCTGAAGGCCACAGCAGAAGGCTGCATGGCCAAGAGCGATGGAATGCCGACCGCTGGCCGAACCATCAGGACTGCCCTGGCAGACCAGCACCCTCAGCAGGCTGAGAAGCCAAAGGATCCCATTCCGCCCAATCGGGCCCAAACAACTCCACCGGATGCGCCGACCGCTCCGACCCATTGCCACAAGCCATGGACGACGCAGCGCAATAACGGTCACACCCCCAGCAAGTCCGCTCAGGATGTGCAGGATGGATAGGAAAACGTTTGGCCATAAAGAGCTAACAGGGCAAAGATATAGCAGTACCGCACCACTGTGCGCCTGCGCCAGTCAGCAGAATTTGACCTGGATCATGCTTGGCGTACACCGCAACGCACAGGCAGCGATGGGCAGCGAAAATGGAGGCTGTGACACAGCTCCTGAACACCCCACCCACAGCAGGCTTTGAGGAGCCGTTCGGCATGCTGCAGGCCTGCCACGGCCGGGTGGCGCGCAGCCTGGATCTGTTGGGCCGCCTGGGTGCCTACCTGGCCGAGCAGGGCGGCGGCGATGCGCAGGGCCAGGCGCGCGATGCGGCGGCTGATGTGCAGCGCTACTTTGACCTGGCGGCGCCCTTGCACCACCAGGATGAAGAGCAGCATGTGCTGCCCGTACTGCGGGCGGCAGGGCAGGGCGCGCTGGCCGACCAGCTGCAGGCCGAACACCGGCAGATGGAGGCGCTGTGGCCGACGATACGGGCGGATCTGCAGGCAGTGCAAGCAGGCCATGCACCGACGGGCGAGGCGCTGGTGGCGGCCCGGCGCCGCTGGGCGGATTTTGCCGAGGTCTATACGCGCCATATCGCGGCAGAGGAGACGCAGGCCTACCCCAGCGCGCAAGCGCAATTGGAGCCTGCCGTGCAAGCCGCCATGGGGCGCGAGATGGCGCAGCGGCGCGGGGTGCGTTACCCGGAGGCGGGGCCATGAAAGGGGAACTGCAGCCAGCACGCCAGCGGCCGCTGGCCGTCAAGATCGGCGCCATTGGTTGCGCGCTGCTGCTGATGGCGCTGGTCGCGATTGGCCTGACCTTGCGGCTGACCTGGTCGCTCGAAGGGGGGGCTGCGGCGGTCAATGAAGCGGGGCGGATGCGCATGCAGACCTGGCAGCTGGCGCAGGCCTTGCCGGAGGCGAGCCCGCAGCGCCTGGCCTTGCTGATCGGCCAGCTCGACACCAGCCTGGCCTTGCTGGAAAAGGGCGATGCCGCTCGGCCGCTGTCGGTGCCGCGCGATACGGCCTCGCGTGCCGCCCTGCAAGCCGTGCAGCAACGCTGGCAGCGGCTGCGCGCAGCCTGGCAGCAGCCGGTGACTGGCAGCCATGTGGTGCAGGCCGAGGTCACGGCCCAGCAGGCGCAGAGCTTCGTCGGTGAGGTGGAC
>NZ_KE148586.1:0-208 GCF_000410635.1 Comamonas sp. B-9 | reverse complement strand
GGCTTCAACCGCATGGCGGTGCGCCTGCAGGACCTGTATGCCAGCCTGGAGCGCCGCGTGCAGCAAAAGACCGAACACCTGCAGGCCGAACGCGCCCGCCTGGCGGTGCTGTACGAGGCTGCCGCGCTGGTGGCGCGCGCCGATGCGCTGCCGGTGCTGGCCCAGGGCTTTGCGGCCCAGATGCGCAAGACGGCGCAGGCCGATGCGG
>NZ_KE148585.1:15286-28253 GCF_000410635.1 Comamonas sp. B-9 | reverse complement strand
GGCAGGCCATCGAGCAGGCCGGCGCGCGCCAGGATCAGCGCACCCGAGCAGACCGAGCCCAGGCGCTGCACCTGGGGCGCCGTGCGCTGCAGCCATTGGCGCAGGCCGCTGTGGTGCTGCACATCGACCACGCCATCGCCCCCCGGCACCAGCACGGTGCTGTTGGCGCCCGGGCGCAGCTGGCCCAGGCCCTGGGTGGCGATGGTCTGCAAACCGCAGGACAGGGTTACCGGCCCCGCCTCCAGCCCGGCAAAGACCAGCTGGTAGAAGGCGGGCTGGCCCTGGCGCTGGCGCACATCGTTGGCGGTGGCAAACACCTGCATGGGCCCGGTGATGTCCAGGCTCATCGCGCGCGGGTAGGCGATGCAGATGACGCGGTGGCCGGGCTGGGCGCTGTGGGCGGCGGTGGTGCGGGATGGAGACATGCACACAGTGTGCATGCAGCGCGATGTGGCAGCAATGACATTGATCGCACAGATTCTGCCAAGCTGCAGTTAAAGCGCAACAGCTATGGGGGTGATTGGGCAATGCAAACGGCCAAGCGCGGAGTTTGTAGGACAGCTGCGCGACAATAGCCGATTGCAATCCAACAGCGAAGACGCAGCGGCACAGCTGCGCGTCCCCCATACGATGACTGCCTTGAACCAACCCGGAATCCTGCTGGCGCTGCCCGCTGCCAGCCGCTACCAACTCTGGAACATCTCGGGCGACGCCCCGGCCGTGCGCGCCGCGCTGGCGCGCCTGCAGCAATGGGCCGATGGCGAGCAGGCCGTCGTCTGCATCGGCCAGCCGGTGGCCGATTTGCTGGGTGTGCAGGTGCCAGGCTTGCGCAATTTCCCGGCCATCACCGGGCCCCAAGGCCCGCTGGCGCTGACGCCCCATGCGCTGTGCCTGTGGCTGCGCGGCAATGACCAGGGCGATCTGCTGCGTCTGTCGCGCGAGGCCGCTGCGCTGCTGGCGCCGGCCTTCAGCCGCGAGAAGGTGGTCGATTGCTTCCGCCACGGCTGGAACGGCAAGGATGCGGTGCGCGATCTGACCGGCTACGAAGACGGCACCGAAAACCCCAAGGACGACGACGCCGTGCACGCCGCCATTGCCGATGGCATGGGCCCGGGGCTGGATGGCGGCAGCTACTTTGCCGTGCAGCAGTGGCTGCATGACATGGACGCCTTTGCCCGCATGAGTGCGCTGCAAAAGGACCACATGATTGGCCGGCGCCTGAGCGACAACGAGGAGCTGGACGACGCGCCCGAGTCGGCCCACGTCAAGCGCACTGCGCAGGAGAGTTTCGAGCCCGAAGCCTTTATCCTGCGACGCAATATGCCCTGGTGGAAGGTGCAACCCGATGGCAGCGACGCCGTGGGCGCCATCTTTGCCGGTTTTGGCCGCAGCTATGACGCCTTTGAAGCGCAGATGCGCCGCATGGCGGGCGAGGAAGACGGCATTGCGGACGGCCTGTTCCAGATGTCCAACCCCGTTACCAACGCCTACTACTGGTGCCCGCCGATGCGGGATGGCCGTGTTGATCTGCGCGCGTTGGGGCTGTAAGTATATTGAGGCGCTAACACGGCCCAGCAAACCGCAGGTTTGCGGTTGAGACTAGGCGTCCCCGACTAGGCGTCCCCGACTAGGCGCCCTGCCGCAGGCAGTACAACAGTACGACAAGGCAGGGTGCGGCCGGCCAGGTAACGACGTATCAAGGGCTGTGTTAGTGACTCAACCCCAGAGCGTGGGCTTGTTGACCATCAGGTAATACACGCCCAGCATCGCCACAAAGGCCGGGTAGCCCAGCGCTTCCCAGCGCCCGGCCAGGCGCCGGTAGGCGTCGGGCAGCGGCAGGCCCTGGGCATCGGCCTGGGCGGCCATGTGGGCCATGCGAATTTGCATGGCCACCACCGGCAGCCAGCACAGGCCCGCCAGCACATACAGTGCCATCGACAAGAGCAGCCAGGGCGTGTGCCAGGGCCAGCCGGCCATCACCATCAGCGCCCAGCCGCTGATCGGCTGGATGATGACCGCCGGCGTCGTGAACCACCAATCGGCCCGCACCACCAGCCGGCTGACCACGGCCTGGGCCGCCACATTGCCGCTGCGGTTGGCAAAGAACATATAGAACGCCGAGCCAAAGCCGGTGCCGACCATCAGTACGCTCGACAGAATATGCAGGGTTTTGAGCAGCAAATAGGTGTTCATCATTCACTCCGTCCGTCGCGGGGGCTGCTTTGCCACAGCAGCCAGAGCGCGGCAGCAATCGGCAGGTTCTTGGACAAGGGGCCCAGCGGGTGCAACCACAGACTGGGCAGCAGCGCGGTGGCGGCCAGGGTCATCGCCAGCATCGCTGCCAACGATGCGGCATAGGCCCTGCGCCCGGGCCGGCACAGCAGCCACAGACCCAGCAGCAGATCCAGCGCAGCGCCGCCGCCTATCAGCCAGGCTTGCAGGCGAGGATCAGCAATGCCGCCCGCTACCAAGAGCGCAGTGCTGTCCCCCTGCCACTGCAGCCAGCTGGCTGCGGCCGTCCACAGCCAGACGGCGACCAGGCTCAGGCGCAACAGCTGCAAGGGCGGGTGCATGGGCTGAGCGCGCGGCGGGGTGGTCATGCGCGGCTTTCGGGCGATGGGGTGGCTGCCGGGTTGCGGATCAGGGCCAGCATCTGCGCCGGATCTGTGGGCGCCCCCCCGAGCCACTGGGCCATTGGCGCCGGGTCGCAGCAGTTGTCCAGCGATGCCAGCTGCAAGGAGGCGCTGCACCAGGGGCTGCTGGGCACCGCATCGCCCAGCCGTGCACTGGCCTGGGTGGCCCAGCCGGGCAGGCGCAGCTGCAGCGGCTGGCTGCGGCCCGCTTGCTGGCGCAGGCTGGCAATCATCTGCGCCATGCTGAGGCGCTGGGGCCCGCCCAGGGGCACGATGCCGGTGGTGGGGGACTGCAGCAACCGTAGCATCACCTCGGCCAGTTCATCAACGGCGACGGGCTGCATCAGGCGCTGCTGCATCACCGCTGGCAGCACCAGCACCGGCAGCAGCGCCAGGCGCATGAACAGCTGGGTGCTGGCGCCTTGCGCGCCGATGACGATGCTGGGCCGCACGACAATGCCATCGAGCTGGCCCTGCGCGGTCAGGGCCAGCAAATGGGCATCGGCAGCACGCTTGGTGCGGGCGTAGTCGGTGTCGTTGCCCTCCACCCCCAGGGCCGAGAGCTGCATCACGCGCCGCACCCCTGCCTGGGCACAGGCCTCGAACAGCGCTTGCGGGCTGGTCTGGTGCAGGGCCTCCAGGCTGGCACCCTCGGGCCCCGGCTGGTCGCGCAGGCTGCCCACGGCGTTGATGACCAGGTCCACGCCTTGCAGATGGGGCAGCCAATCGGCAGGCTGTTGCATCTTGCCAAACTGCAGCGGCGGCTGCGAGCGCCTGCTTGCTGCTATGACGCGCAGGCCCTGGGCACGCAGCTGGCGCGCCAGCGCCTGGCCGATAAAGCCCTGGCCGCCGCAGAGCAGGACGGTGGGCTGGGGGGTGTTGGGGCTGTGCATGGTCTCTCCTGGTGGCCAAGGGCGTTGAGGGTTGCAGCGCGTTTAGCGCGGCCGATCGATATCGCAGGCATCGCTGCCGCGTGCACAGGCCGCACTGCGTGCAGCAGCCTGCCGGGCCTGGCGCCGCACGGTGCATTGCAAGCCTTGCTCCAGCACCCAGGCCATCGGTGCCAGTGGCAGGCGGTAGCGGTTGCGCGCGAGCAGCGGGTAGAGCTTGTCGAGCGCATCGGCCACCAGCGGCAGCCCGGCCAGCCGGGGCACCCAGGCCCAGCCCACACCCAGGTAGGCGCGGGTCAGGCAATCGACCCCGATGTAGATCTGGCCATCGGCGCCCACGCCATGGATGGCCTGCATCAGCGCGGCCTTGTCGGCCGGGGCCTCACTCAGGTCGGCGCTGCTGGCGTCAATAAAGATGAGCTTGCCCGCCTGGTTGCGCAGCATCAGATGGCGCATCTCGGCATTGCACATGCGGCAGCTGGCGTCGTAGTAGATGGTCAGCGGGAAGCGGGTGTCGGCGGTATCACGGCTCAGCATATGCATTCCTTTCGATGTTTCTGTCAAAACAGAAATAATGGTGCCAAAAAAAGGCCGCTCTCCTTGCAGGGCACGGCCATGGGGTTCTCAGGGCTTGCTCAGCGCCTCGGGCTCCTGCGCCGCAGCACTGCCGCGCACAAAACGCTGCACGGTCGCGCCCAGGGTCAGGATCTTGTCCAGGGTGGCGGGCGAGAGGCGTAGCATCTCGTCGCTCCAGGCGCCCAGCTTTTGCATCAGCTCCAGGGTCGCCAGGATGCGGTCCTGGCCATCGGGGCTTTCGCGGGCAAAGTCGGGGCTGTTGACCAAGGACTGCAGCAGGCGGGTGGTGGGATCGAACTCGCGCTCCTTGCGCTCCCGCACGATGGTGCGCAGCAACTCCCAGACATCGACGCTGGTCTCGAAATAGTCGCGCCGGTCGCCCAGCACGTGCGTCACCCGCACCAGCTGCCAGGATTGCAGCTCCTTCAAGCTGTTGCTGACATTGGAGCGCGCCACATTCAAGGTCTCGCTCAGTTGCTCGGCATTGAGCGGCTTGCCCAGCACAAACAGCAGCGCATGGATTTGCGAGACCGTGCGGTTGACGCCCCACAGCGATCCCATCTCGCCCCAGTGCAGCACAAATTGTTGTTGGATGTCGGTCATTTGCATGGGTTAGATTCTAGAGATTCATTTATTTCTGTCAAGACAGAAATAAAGATGCAATAAAAAGGCCATCGCGGATGGATGGCCTTGGTTTGGGTTGTTTTGCTGGCCGCCTGGTCGCAGATGCCGCCAGCGCCGTGCTTAGTGCAGCAGGTTGTTGCCTGGCGCCTGGGGTTGCACGCGGAAGAAGCCGGTGCCGCAGGTGCCCGTGCCGATCTCTTCTTCGGTCGCCTCGCGCACGGCAGCCACCTGGATGTCCAGGCGAATGGCGATGCCGGCCAGCGGGTGGTTGCCGTCCAGCACCACATGCTCGGGGTAGAGCTCGGTGACGGTGTAGATCATGTCGCGCGGCGCATCGGGGTTGGTACCCTGGGGCAAGGCATGGCCTTCGATGGTCATGCCTTCTTCCAGATCAGCCGGGAACAGCGCGCGCGATTCCAAAAAGACCTTTTCTTCGTCGTAATCGCCAAAGGCGTCTTCGGGCTCCAGGTGCAGCTGCACGCGGCTACCGACGGTATGGCCTTGCAGCGCCTGCTCCACGCGCGCCAGCAGATCCTGGCCTCCGACCAGGAATTCCACGGGCTCGTCGAGCACATCCAGGGTCTCGCCCAAAGTGTCTTTCAGCGTCCAGGTCAGTGCGACCACGCATTGATCAATGATTTCCATAGGACAATTGTCGCAGTTTGGGCCCGGGCGCCCAGAGGATTACCGAGAAAGCCATGCAAATCGAACAAGCACTGCCTCTGCTGGGGGGCATCTCCCCGGCCCAGTTCATGCGCCGTTACTGGCAGAAAAAACCACTGCTGGTGCGCGGCGCCGTCAGCGACTGGAAAGACCTGCAGCTGCCGCTGCCACGCAGCGAGCTGTTTGCGCTGGCCGGCGAAGAGGGCGTGGAGTCGCGCCTGATCCAGCACAAGGCGGGTGCCTGGACGGTCAAGCACGGGCCCTTCAGCCGCCGTGCCATCCCCTCGCTCAAGACGCCGGAATGGACCTTGCTGCTGCAGGGCCTGGATCTGCACAGCGATGCCGCCCATGCGCTGCTGCAGCGCTTTGCCTTTGTGCCGGCCGCGCGCCTCGATGACCTGATGGTGAGTTACGCCAGCGATGGCGGCGGCGTGGGCCCGCATTTCGACAGCTATGACGTGTTCCTGCTGCAGGCCCATGGCAAGCGCCGCTGGCGCATCGGCAAGCAAAAGAACCTGGCGCTGAAGGACGGCATTCCGCTCAAGATCCTGGCCGAGTTCGAAGCGCAAGAGGAGTATGTGCTCGAGCCCGGCGACATGCTCTACCTGCCGCCGCGCTATGCGCATGACGGCGTGGCCGAAGGCGAGTGCATGACCTACTCGATCGGTTTCCGCTCCCCGGCGCAGCAGGAGCTGGCCGGCGAACTGCTGATGCGCATGTCCGAGAGCGACGAGATGGACGAGGTCAACGCCAAGGCCGGCTCGCCGATCTACCAGGACCCCAAGCAGGCGGCGGTGAAGGCGCCCGGCGCGATACCGCCTGCGATGCTGGACTTTGCCCGTGCCGCCATCGAAAAGCGCCTGGCCGAGCCCCTGGCGCTGGCCCGTGCGCTGGGCGAGGCGCTGACCGAGCCCAAGGCCAATGTCTGGTTCGAGCCCGAGGATTCGCCCGCCATGCTCGAAGCCGTGGCGCTGGACCGCAAGACCCGCATGGTGTACGACGAGCACCATGTCTTCATCAATGGCGAGAGCTACCGCGCTGCCGGCCGCGACTTCAGCCTGATGAAGAAGCTGGCCGATGGCCGCCACCTGGACCGGCGCGATATCAGCGGCGCCAGCGACGATGCCTTGCAGCTGCTGTCGCAGTGGTGCGAGGACGGCTGGGCCCACGCGGTGCCGCAGTGATGGCCAGCGCCAGCCCCGCGCCCGCTGCATGGCAGCCCGCCGATGGCCTGAGCGGCCGTTTTGAGGGCCGGGCTGCGTTCGATGCGCAGGTGCTGCATTTTCTGCAGCAGGCTGCGGCACAGGGCTGGCGCCAGGTCATCGTCGCCGACCTGGATTTTGCCGACTGGCCCTGGGGCAGCGCCGATGCGGTGGAGCTGCTGCACCACTGGGCGCGCCAGGGCGGGCAGATGACGGTACTAGCCCACCGCTTTGACCGCCTGGTGCAGCGCCACCCGCGCTGGGTGCAATGGCGCAGGACCTGGGACCACCGCCTGCAGTGCCGCCGGCTGCTCAGCCGCGATGAGGCGCAGATCCCCAGCGCGCTGTGGTCGCCCCAATGGGCCGTGCAACGCCTGGATGTGGCGCGCTGCGTGGGCGTGGCCAGTGCCGAGCGCAGCGCCATCGTGCCCTTGGGTGAGCGCCTGCAGGAGTGGGTGCGCTCGGCCAGCACGCCGGACTTTGCCGCGACGGTGCTGGGTTTGTAGGCCATTGTTGACAAGCGTGTCTTTCGTTGCTGCGCGGCAACGAAAGACATACGCCTGGCATAGTCAGCCAGACCGGGTAATCCCTATAATTCATTTCAGACGCTGAGGCGTTAATTACTTTGTGCTACGCACTCTTGGCCCGGGCGTTCTGTTTGCCCTGGCCCGTTCCACAAAAATCCACCGTCGTTAGGAATATCCAAATGAAGAAATCCCTTGTTATCGCATCGTTGATGGCTGCTGTTGCTCTGGCTGCTTGCGGCAAGAAGGAAGAAGCTGCTGTGCCCGCACCAGCACCTGCGCCCGTGGAAGCGCCAGCACCTGCACCCGCACCTGCTGTTGAAGCTGCCAAGGACGCCGCCAACGCTGCTGCTGATGCTGCCAAGGACGCTGCTGCCGATGCCAGCGCTGCTGCTTCGAAGGCTGCTGACGCTACCAAGGAAGCTGCTGGCAATGCCGTCGATGCGACCAAGGACGCTGCCCACAACGCTGCTGAAGCCGCCAAGGACGCAGGCGCTGCTGCCGCTGATGCTGCCAAGTCGGCTGCTGACGCTGCCGCCAACGCCGCTACCGCTGCCAAGGAATCGGTGAGCAAGTAAGCGCTGAGCCGCTGGCCTGGTGGATGCCGGGCCTGCGTTGCAGACTTGCCTGAACGAGCCCGTGCTTTGCACGGGCTTTTTTGATGGTGCGCGCGGGGTGAATTGCGAGCAGCCGCTGGCATGGCTCTGAAGTCAATGTCCTTGGCTGCCCACAGTCCATTCCATAGCCCGCGCCCATGAAAAAAGCCACTGCGGCTGCGCAGTGGCTTCGGGGGTGTTGCGGTACACGGCCCCAGTTTAGGCCGGGCAGTGCATCACTTCATGTCGTCTGCCAACACCTTCAGAATGCGCTGGGCGTTCGCCGAGGTGTCGGCCTTGCCGCTCTCGTTGAGCACGGTGACATTGCTGGTGTTGGCCTCGCTCTTGACCTGGATGCGGTACTTGATCGGGTCCGGTGCATCCGGGTTGCGGTTGAAGATCTTGGCAAAGAAACCGTCAGGCTTCTTGTTCAGATCGGTCGGGTCGATGTAGCGCACAAAGTACACGCCTTGGCTGCGGTCGCGGTCCTCGACGGTGAAACCGGTGCGGTCCAGCGCCAGGCCCACACGGCGCCAGGTGCGGTCAAATGGATCGCTGACCTGCAGCACGGGCGAGCCATCGGCAGCGGACGCGATCTTGGAGGTGCTCACAGGGGCCAGTGGCGCAGCCGCAATCGCCTTGGACTGCTCTTCGCTCACGCCCAGCTTGACCATGATGCGGCGCAGGAATTCGGTTTCCAGCTCTGGATCGGCCTTGCGCGGCTGCCAGATGGTGCTGTCCTTTTCCTTGTTGGAGTAAACCTCTTCCATGCCGCGGTGGCTGACATAGATTTCGGTCTTGCCATCGGGGCGGCGCTCAATGCGGGTGCGGAACTTGTCCTGCTCACCGGTCGAGTAGATCGAGTCAAACACCTTGCCAATGGAGCGGCGGATGAAATCCTGCGGCAGCTTGGCGCGGTTCTCGGCCCAGTCGGTTTCCATGATGCCGATGTCGGGGCGCTCGATGGTCAGCGCAAAGCCGCTTTCCTGCCAGAAGTCCTTGACCGGCTCCCAGACCTTGTCGGCGGGGCGATCGATGACCAGCCAGCGCTGGTTGCCATCGCGCTCGATTTGCACATCGCCAATCTGCGACGCGGCGGTGTTGGCCGTGCCCTTGGGGGCCGCATCCTTTTGCACCTGGTAGGCCGCAGCCGAGACCGTGCCGCCAGGCACGACATAGCGCGAGTCCTTGGACAGCTGGGTCAGGTCCGGGGGGACTTCCAGCGTTGGCCCTTTGGAGGCGCTCTTGTAGTCGATCTTGTCGCCTTCGAGAATATTGCCGGTACCGCAAGCGGCCAAAGTGACAGACAGGCTCAGCACGCTGAGTTTTGCGAGGGAATTCACGTTCAAATCCTTAACAGAGGCAACGCGCAGATGTTGCTTTAGAGCAAGGAGGCTCCGCGCATTGCAGCTTCCACCGTGCCATGCAGACCGGCGGAAAGCTCGGTCATCGGCAGGCGCAGGGTCGGGCCACACAGGCCCATCTTGTTGGCCGCCCACTTTACCGGAATGGGGTTGGCCTCCAAGAAGAGGGCTTTATGCAGCGGCAGCAGTTTATTCTGAATTTCCATAGCCCGACCAACATCCTTGGCAATTGCCGCCTGGCATAGCTGGCTCATCAGGCGTGGCGCGACGTTGGCCGTGACGCTGACATTGCCGTGTCCGCCGCACAGCATCAGGGCCACGGCGGTGGGGTCATCACCCGAGTAGATGCCAAAGCCGGCTGGCGCATCCTTGATCAGCCACTGGGCGCGCTCGATGTTGCCGGTGGCTTCCTTGATGCCGACGATGCCGGGCACTTCGGCCAGGCGCAGCACGGTGTCGTGCTGCATGTCGGCCACGCTGCGGCCCGGTACGTTGTAGAGGAAGATGGGCAGGTCGCCCACCGCTTCGGCAATCGCCTTGAAGTGCTGGAACTGGCCTTCCTGGGTCGGCTTGTTGTAGTAGGGCACGACCTGCAGCTGGCTGTCCGCGCCCACGCTCTTGGCGTACTTGGCCAGCGTGATGGCTTCGTGGGTGGAGTTGGCGCCACAGCCGGCCATGATGGGAACACGCTTGTTGGCCTGCTCGACCGAGACACGGATGATCTCCATGTGCTCTTCGACGGTGACCGTGGGCGACTCGCCCGTGGTGCCCACCACGCCGATGCAGTTGGTGCCTTCGGCGATATGCCAGTCAATCAGTTTTCGCAGGCTTGCATAGTCCACGCTGCCATCGGCAAGCAGGGGGGTGATCAGGGCAACAATACTACCGGTCAATGGAACACTGGTGGAAGTCATAGCGTGGAATGAAAGCTGGATGGAAGATTCTAGCGGGGGCTGGACTGCCGCCGCCGCAGGCAGTATAGCGTGCCCAGCGGCAATCGCTGTCATATTGATTGCAAACGCCTTTATTGTTTGGTCATTTTGAATGTTTTGTATCGGTTATTTGGTTAATTTGACGTAAATTTGAGGGCGATTGCTTGATATCGATTGTGTAATTGAATGCGCATGGGCGCGGGTAAGTCCTGTGGCCCCACCGGGGATGGCGCTGCCCGCCGTGAACTGCGGCACAATGCCTGCCATGCTGATGTATCCCCAATTTGACCCGATTGCCATCAAGCTCGGCCCGCTGGCTGTGCACTGGTATGGACTGACCTATCTGGTCGCCTTTGGCCTGTTTTTGTTCCTGGGCATACGCCGCCTCAAGGACCAGCCCTTTGCCTCGGTCACCACGCCCACGCGCTGGCTGCGCAAGGATGTCGAGGACATTCTGTTCTATGGCGTGCTGGGCGTCATCGTCGGTGGCCGCCTGGGCTACTGCCTGTTCTACAAACCCGGTTACTACCTCAGCAACCCGCTGGAGATCCTGGCGGTCTGGCAGGGCGGCATGAGCTTCCATGGCGGCCTGGTGGGCGTGATTGTGTCCATGGTGCTGTTTGCCAAGCTCAAGGGCCGGCCCTGGCTGCAGGTGGCCGACTTTGTCGCGCCTTGTATTCCGCTGGGCCTGGCCTCGGGCCGCGTGGGCAACTTCATCAATGGCGAGCTCTGGGGGCGCTTTTCCAGCCCCGATCTGCCCTGGGGCATGGTGTTTCCGCAAAGCGGCTCGATGCTGCCGCGCCACCCCTCGCAGATCTACCAGTTCCTGCTCGAAGGCGTGCTGCTGTTCGTCATCATGTGGCTGTACTCGCGCAAGCCGCGTGGCGAGGGCCAGGTGGCTGGCGTGTTCCTGATTGGCTACGGCCTGCTGCGCTTCATTGCCGAGTATTTCCGCGAGCCCGATGACTTTTTGGGCCTGCTGTCGCTGAACCTGAGCATGGGCCAGTGGCTCAGCCTGCCGATGGTGCTGCTGGGGATTTACCTCTGGAGCCGGGGCCGCAAGCAGCCGGTGTTGACGACGGCCTGAACCGCGTATCCCCTGGATTTATAGGGCTATACTGACCAGCCGCTGTGCCGGAACTCTCTGGCACAGCGGCTTTGTTTTTTGCCTGAGCGGAGAGAAGACGATATGACCAAAAAATGGGTGCTGGGCCTGGTGGCCGGTGTGTGCGTGCTGGGCAGTGCAGCGGTGTCTGCGCAGCAGGCCTTGCCCGATCTGAAAGTCGCCGTAGACCTGAGCTACGAGCCCTTTACCTACAAGCTGCCCACGGGCCAGCCCGCCGGTTTCGACGTCGACATCGCCAACGCGCTGTGCGCCCAGATCCAACGCAAATGCGTGTTTGTCGAGCAGGTCTGGGACGGCATGATCCCCGGTCTGCAGGCCAAGAAATACGACGTGATCATCAGCTCGATGGCCAAGAACGAGGACCGCGCGCGTGTCGTGGACTTCACGAACAAGTACTACCACACCGGTGCCCGCATCGTGATGCCCAAAGGCTTCAAGTACACCGGCCCCGAATCGCTCAAGGGCAAGAAGATCGGCGTGCTCAAGGCCAGCATCCAGGAGAAGTGGGCGCTGACCTACCTCAAGCCCGCAGGCGCCGATGTGGTCTCCTACCCCGGCCGTGACCCGGTCTACCTGGACATCAATTCCGGCCGCCTGGACGGCTCGGTCGCCGACAGCGTCGAGATCGCCTACGGCTTTTTGAAAAAGCCCGAGGGCCAGAACTTTGAGTTTGTCAGCGACACCTTGGTGGACAAGAAGATCTTTGGCGAAGGCGCCAGCATTGCGATGCGCAAGGGCCAGCCCGAGCTGAAGAAGTCGCTCAACGATGCGATTGCCGCCATCCGCGCGGACGGCCGCTACAAGCAGATTGCCGACAAGTACTTTGACTTTGACCCTTACGGCAAGGACTGAGCGCGCGAAGTCATTTGCAACAGGAGGGGGCTGTGGCCCCTACCGACGACGCAAGCAGGCCTGGTGGAACCGGCGCCTGCTTTTTTTGTAGCCTCCATGGCGATGAAGGTAAGCGTTTGCACCGGTAACAGTGGTCGCGGAGTATGAACCGGGTGTTAACACGGGGGACAAAATGCGCTGTAATTTCTCATAATTACAGCATTGCACTGCTGGACCGGTCTCTGAGCAAGAGACAAAGCCAAAGCTAATTCCAATGACAAAGTGGGAGTCTGGGGCGGGCGGTGCAGAGCGAATTTTTCCCAAAGGAGTGAGCGGATGGCGGTTGCCGGACAGCCTTTGCACGACACGGTGGCGATCCAGGTGCGTGACCTGATCTTTGCCGGCACCCTCGCCGCAGGCGAACTGCTGGATGAAAAGGCACTGTGCGACCAGCTGTCCGTCTCACGCACGCCGCTGCGCGAAGCCCTCAAGCTGCTGGTCTCCGAAGGCCTGCTGCGCCATGAACCCCGGCGCGGCTGCTTTGTCGAGACCGTGACCGAGCGCGATCTGGACGATATCTTTCCGGTCATTGCGCTCTTGGAGGGGCGCGCCGCCTACGAGGCCACCAAGAAACTCAGCAGCGCTGACCGCGCCGTGCTCGATGTGATGCACGAGCAGCTGACCCACTACGCCGAGGCGGGTGACATCGCGGCCTACTACCGCATGAACCACCAGATCCATGAGGCCTTCATCACCCTGGCCGACAACCGCTGGCTGGCCCAGGCCATTGCCGATCTGCGCCGCATTCTGCGCCTGGCACGGCTGCACCAGCTGCGTGCGCCCGGCCGCCTGCAGGCCAGCTTGCAGGAACACCTCGATATCTATGCCGTGATGCTGACGGGCGACGCCGATGCCGCCGAGCAGACTATGCGCAACCATTTGCTGCAGCAGCGCAAGGCCCTGCTGCGCACCACCCCCCTTTCACTGTCAAGGATTGCTTTATGAC
>NZ_KE148585.1:5770-15273 GCF_000410635.1 Comamonas sp. B-9 | reverse complement strand
CCCCCCCCCCGCCACTGGGGTGGACAGCGCCGCCAACAGCTGGCTGCAAAAAAGCGCGGCCTGGCTGCGCTCGGTCGGCATTCCTACCGAGCTGGGCAGCAGCAGCGCTGCCGAAGGCGAGCGCAGCACCACCGAGCGCCTCAAGGCCACCTTGCGCCGGGGCAATGAGGCGCTGTCGCCGCGCGAGCTGCGCCGCCTGCTGGCCGACCTGCAGGCCGTGGGCGCCAGCGAGGTGAGCGATGCCGAAGGCGGGCGCCTGGCCGAGCCGGTGATGCAGTGGTATGCCGCCGCCCAGCCCGAGCAGCGCCTGGACTGCTGGCGCCTCCTATGCGAGCAGTTTGTGCCCGATGTGGCCAAGATCGGCCAGGCCCGCCAGCGCTACGAAGACGCGATCGGCACCGCCAGCATGGCCGCTGCCGAGCGCCACCTGCGCAAGGCCTTGCAGACGCCGCGCATGCGCCTGTTCCAGCGCTTTGCGGTGCCCGCGCAGGGCATGCGCTTCTTGCTTGATCTGCGCGCGCAGATGCTGCCCCAGCTCAAGAGCCAGGAATGGCTGGTCGCCGTGGACGCCGATCTGGAATACCTGTTCTCGACCTGGTTTGACATCGCCTTTTTGGAGCTGCGCAGCCTCAGCTGGGATTCGCCCGCGTCCTTGCTCGAAAAACTCATCAAGTACGAAGCGGTGCATGACATCCGCAGCTGGACCGATCTGAAAAACCGCCTCGACAGCGACCGCCGCTGCTACGGCTTTTTCCACCCGCGCCTGCCCAACGAGCCGCTGATCTTTGTCGAGGTGGCCCTGGTCGACAAGATGTCGGACAGCATTGCGCCGCTGCTGGACGAGGCCGCTGCCGCAGCCGATGTGAACAAGGCCAGCACGGCGATCTTCTACTCGATCAGCAACACCCAGACCGGTTTGCGCGGCGTGAGTTTTGGCGATTCGCTGATCAAGACCGTCGTCGAGCAGCTGCTGCAGGAGTTTCCCAAGCTGCGCCAGTTCGCGACCTTGTCGCCGATACCGGGTTTTCGCAGCTGGCTGGGCAAGAACGCGGCCGAGGTCTGGGAGGGTGCCGACAAGCGCCTGCGCGCCGAGCTGGGCAAGGCGCTGGACAAGGCCGAGCCCACGGTGGACGACTGGATGGCCGCGCTGGAGCAACCGGGCCAGTGGCAGGCGGGCGATGCGGCTGCCAAGCTGCTGCTGCATGCCGCTGCCCGCTACCTGGGCAAGAGCCTGGTCAAGGACAAGCCGGTGGACCCGGTCGCGCGCTTTCACCTGGGTAATGGCTCACGCGTCGAGCGCCTGAACTGGGCGGGTGATACCTCGGCCAAGGGCATCAAGCAGTCCTATGGCCTGATGGTGAACTACCTGTACGACTTGAAGCGCCTGGACAAGCACCGCAATCTGCTGGCCCAGGGCAAGATCCCGGTGTCATCGGGCATCGAGGCACTGGCCAAGGTCTGAACCTGTTTTTGAGGATGGCAGGCCAGCATCGCGCCCCCAGGCGCTGCGCTGGCCTGGAGAGAGCTGCAGGCCCCATAAGGGCCGCAGCCTGGGTGGTCGGCATTCTTTGCTGACCAGCCAGGGCTTGTGCGTTGCTGTGGGCACGCGCAGGCGGGTGTGCGTGGATCTTAAAAATAACCGTTAGGAGACAAGATGACCAAGAGCTATACACCGTCCTCATCCAGAAGGCGAACGCTGGTAGGCCTGGCCGCCGGCATGGCCGGCACGGCGCTGCCCGCCTGGAGCTGGGCCAACACGGCAGCAGCCAAGGACTGGCCCACCAAACCGGTGACCTGGGTGGTGCCCTTTCCCGCAGGCGGCGGCACCGATGCCTTTGCGCGGCCGCTGTCCTCGCAGTTCTCGAAAATCTCGGGCAAGACCCTGGTGATCGACAACAAGGGTGGCGCGGGCGGCACCCTGGGGGCCAGCTTTGCGGCGCGCCAGCCCTCCGATGGCTACCACTTCTTCATGGGCGGCACCCACCATGTGATTGCGCCCTCGGTCTACCCCAAGCTCGATTACGACATCCAGAAGGACCTGGTGCCGCTGGCGCTGCTGGCCACGGTGCCGCAGGTGCTGGTGGTCAACCCCAAGCGGGTGACGGCGGCCAATATGCAGCAGCTGCTGGCCCAGCTCAAGGCCAACCCGGGCAAGATGAGCTTTGCCTCGGCCGGTGCCGGCACCAGCCACCACCTGGCCGGCGAGCTGTTCAAGATCCAGAGCCAGACCGACATCCTGCATGTGCCCTACAAGGGCGCGGGCCCGGCGCTGCAGGACCTGATTGCCGGCAATGTGGACATGCTGTTCGACGGCCTGGGCTCGTCGGCCGCGCATATCGCCGCCGGGCGCATCAAGTGCCTGATGGTCTCGGGCAGCCAGCGCAACCCCTCGCTGCCCGATGTGCCCTGCGCTGCCGAAGTGGGGCTGCCCGATTACAACGTGACCACCTGGTACGGCCTCTGGGCCATCAAGGGCACCTCGCCCGAGCTGCAGGCGCGCATGTTCGAAGAGGCCAAACGCATGGGCGCGTCGGAAGAAATCAAGGCCATCTGGGCCAAGAATGGTGCGGAATATGGCAGCATGACGCAGCCGCAGTTTGCCGCCTTTGTGGCCGACGAGGTCAAGCGCTGGGCCGAGGTGGTCAAGGCCTCGGGCGCGAAGATTGAATGACAAGAGGAGCGAGATGATGGCGGGGCAGGTTCGTGTGCAATCGTGGGTGGTGGGCGAGGAGGCATCCCGCGCGCAGGTCGTGCGCGTGGTGCTGGACCATGCGGGCAAGCGCAATGCCATGTCGCGTGCGATGTGGCGCCAGCTGCGCCGCGTGTTTGAGGACCTGCAGCGCCAGCCCGGGCTGCGCTGCATCGTGCTGCAAGGCGAGGGCGAGGCCTTTTGCGCCGGTGGCGATATCTCGGAGTACGCCGGCTTTCGCTTTCAGCCAGAGAGCCTGGCCGCCTTCCACGAAGGCGAGGTCTGGCCGGCGCTCAACGCCATGCTGCAATGCGATGTGCCGCTGGTCGCTGCCATTGACGGCGCCTGCATGGGCGCGGGCGTGGAGCTGGCCAGCTGCTGCGACACCCGCCTGGCAACAGACAGAGCCCAGTTTGGCGCGCCGATTGCCAAGCTGGGCTTTCCGATGGCGCCCAAGGAGGCGGCGCTGGTGCTGAGCCAGGTGGGGCCTGCCAAGACGCGGCAGATGCTGCTGGAGGCAGCGGTCTTTGGCGCCGAGCAGATGCTGGCCTCGGGCTTTTTGAGCCAGGTGTACCCCGCTCAAGACCTGCACGCCCAGCTGGAACGCAGCGTCGCCCGCATCTGCGGCCTGGCGCCCCAGGCCGCCCGCATGACCAAGCAGCTGCTGCGTGCGCTGGCCGAAGGCGATGCCCAGGCCCCGGTGCTGCAGCAGCCCTATGCCTATGCCGATTCGGCAGAACACCGCGAAGGCATTGCTGCCTTTGTCGCCAAAAGAGCAGCCCAGTTTTGACCGTGCCTGCGCTGGCCACCGGCCAGGCCGCAGGCGCCAAGGAAACCACCAACCAAGTAGACAAATATGACCAACGACAACCTGTTCTGCGCCCTGCGCGCGGCCTTTCCTGAGGACCTCGATGCCATCGCCGTGGAGACCACCTCGGCCAGCGGTGAGCCGCTGAACTACAGCTGGCGCGATCTGGACCGCATGAGCGCGCGCATCGCCAACCTGCTCGATTCGCTGAATATTCCTTCCGGCAGCCGCGTAGCGGTGCAGGTGGAAAAGTCGGTCGAAGCGATGGCGCTGTACCTGGCCACCTTGCGCGCCGGCCATGTGTTTCTGCCGCTCAACACCGCCTACCAAAGCGCCGAGATCGAGTACTTTGTCACCAATGCTGAGCCGGCCGTGGTGGTCTGCTCGCCGGCCAACTTTGGCTGGGTCTCCAAGATCGCCTTCCAGTGCGGCACGCAAAGCGTGTTCACCTTGGGCGATGACCGCAGCGGCACGCTGCTGGAGCGTGCGGTGCACTGCGCCGATGCGCACACGCCCGCGCAGAAATCTGCCGACGACATGGCCGCCATTCTCTACACCAGTGGCACCACCGGGCGCAGCAAGGGTGCGATGCTGAGCCACGGCAACCTGCTGAGCAATGCAGTGATGCTCAAGGACTACTGGGGCTGGAAAAAGGGCGATGTGCTGATCCATGCGCTGCCGATCTTCCATGTGCATGGCCTGTTTGTCGCGATCCATGCGGCCTTGCTCAATGGCAGCAAGATGGTCTGGTTTGCCAAGTTCGAGCCCAAGGCGGTGATTGCCGCGATGGCGCGGGCGACCGTCTTCATGGGCGTGCCGACCCTGTATGTGCGCCTGCTGGCCGAGCCGGGCCTGACCAAGGCGGCGGCCCAGCACATGCGTTTGTTCATCTCCGGCTCGGCGCCGTTGCTGATCGAGACCTTCCGCGACTGGCAGACCCGTACCGGCCACACGATTTTGGAGCGCTATGGCATGAGCGAGACCATCATGCTGGTCTCCAACCCCTACCAGGCCGATGCCCGCCATGGCGGCCAGGATGAGCGCCGGGGCGGCACGGTGGGCTTTGCGCTGCCGGGTGTGGGCGTGCGGGTGCAGGGCGATGACGGCCAGGCGCTGGGCGCCGACGAGATCGGTCATATCCAGGTGCAAGGCCCCAATGTGTTCAGCGGCTACTGGCGCATGCCCGAGAAGACCGCGCAGGAGTTCACGGCCGACGGCTGGTTCAAGACCGGTGACGTGGGCAAGATTGATGCGCGTGGCTATGTGACCATCGTCGGCCGCAGCAAGGACCTGATCATCTCCGGCGGCTACAACGTCTACCCGGCCGAGATCGAGGGCTTCATCAACGAACTGCCGGGCGTGGCCGAAAGCGCGCTGGTCGGCGTGCCACACCCCGATTTTGGCGAAGTGGGCGTGGCCGTGGTCATTGCCAAGGCGGGCCAGCAGCTCGATGCCGAGGGCATCATTGCGACTTTGAAAAAGCAGCTGGCCAACTTCAAGATTCCCAAGCGCTGCTTTGTCGTGGGCGAGCTGCCACGCAACACCATGGGCAAGGTGCAAAAGAACCTGCTGCGCGACCAGTACCAGGGCCTGTTCAAGGGCTGATGCGCCCATGATGGCGGCCTGCGCCGCCATGACAAAACCCTCGCGCTGTGGCAGCCAAGAAGCTGCCGCAGGCGAGGGTTTGCTATTGGGCGGATGCGCTTAGGTGGCGATCAGCGCAGCACCAGCACCGGTATCGTCGCATGGGTCAGCACATGCTGGGTTTCGCTGCCCAGCAGCAGGCGCTTCAAGCCCCGGTAGCCGTGCGATGCCATGACGATCAGGTCGCAGTTTTCCTTTTTCGCCGTCTCCAGCAGCGCCTCGGCAATCATGTCGGACTTGATCACCAGGGTCTTGATGGGCACGCCGGTGGCAGCGCCTTCGGCCACCACCTTGTCGACAATGCCCTGGGCGGCGCGTTCCCAGCCGTCCTCGATGCGCGCAATGTCATCGGGGTTTTGCATGGTGCTGCCCTCGAAGTAGCTGCGCGGGTAGTTGGGCGAGATGTTGACGGCGGTGACCGTGGCGTGGCTCAGCTTGGCCAGCGCGAGGGCGTGGCGGACGGCCTTCTCAGACAGCTCAGAGCCATCGGTGGCAAGCAGGATATGTTGGTACATGGCAGGCTCCTTTCAGGTCAGACGTAGGGCAGAGCCGCTGTTGCGCAGCCTTGCCGTGGCTTCAACACAGAGCATCGCCGCTTGCGGCTTGAGCGGATGTCGGATCAGACCGCGTTTGTATCCGCTGACGCGGCGACTTGGAATAGCTGCTTAGCTTAGGCCGAGCAGGCCTGGGTGTTGATCAGGCCCTGGAGCTTGTCGGTGTCCAGAATGCGCACATGGCGCTGCTTGACCTCGATGATGTTCTCCTCGGCAAACTTGGAGAAGGTGCGGCTGACGGTCTCGAGCTTGAGGCCCAGGTAGCTGCCGATTTCCTCGCGTGTCATGCGCAGGATCAGCTCATGCTGCGAAAAGCCCCGGGCATGCAGGCGCTGCACCAGGTTCAGCAAGAAGGCGGCCAGGCGCTCTTCGGCGCGCATGCTGCCCAGCAGCAGCATGACGCCATGCTCGCGCACGATCTCGCGGCTCATGACCTTGTGCACATGGTGCTGCAAGGCGGTCACTTCGCGCGACAGGTCTTCGAGCGAGGAGTAGGGCATCACGCAGACTTCGGCGTCTTCCAGCGCAATCGCGTCGCAGGAATGGCGGTCGTTGACGATGCCGTCAAGCCCGATGATCTCGCCCGCCATCTGAAAGCCGGTGACCTGGTCGCGCCCGTCTTCGGTGGCGATGCTGGTCTTGAAAAAGCCGGTGCGAATCGCATAGAGGGAGGTGAAGGTCTCACCGTTGCGGAACAGCGCGCTGCCGCGCTTGATCTTGCGGCGGGTGGCGACGATCTCGTCGATGCGCTCCATTTGTTCGGCCGACAGTCCCACGGGCATGCACAGCTCGCGCAAATTGCAGTTGGAGCACACCACTTTGATGGAGTTGGATGTCATGTATCAATACCCGTGAACAAATATTCATGTAGGAACGGCGTTCCTCGTATGCGCCTATTGTGCGTGCAGGCGCCAAATGGGTTCTTGATGTACATCAAGGACGCGTGGCAGAGCTTGGGGCACATTGGGTGTCCGCTAGGAAGAAGCCACATGATTTCCCTGACCCCCGACCTGCTGCGCCGTTTTGATGTTCCCGGCCCCCGTTACACCTCGTATCCTACCGCAGACCGATTTGTTGAAGCCTTTGCTGCGAATGAGTACAAGCAGGCGCTGGCGCAACGCGGCACCGGCCTGGCTGGCAGGCTCGCTCCGCTGTCCTTGTATGTGCATGTGCCGTTCTGCGCCTCGCTGTGCTACTACTGCGCCTGCAACAAGATCATCACCAAGCATGCCGAGCGGGCCGACGAGTACCTGGACTACCTCGAGCGTGAGCTGGACCTGCAGCTGGCCCATGTCAGTGCCCGCCCCACCATCAGCCAGCTGCACCTGGGCGGCGGCTCGCCCACGTTTTTGACCGATGCCGGCCTCAGCCGCCTGATGGACATGGTCAAGCAGCGTTTTCATCTGCAGCCCGGTGGCGAGTACTCGATCGAGGTGGACCCGCGCACCGTGAGCCGCGAGCGCCTCCAGCACCTCTACCAGCTGGGCTTTAACCGGCTGAGCTTTGGCGTGCAGGATTTTGACCCGCTGGTGCAAAAGGCCGTGCACCGCGAGCAGCCCGCCGACCAGGTGTTTGCCTTGGTCGAGCAGGCGCGTGAGATCGGCTTTGAATCTATCAATATCGATCTGATCTATGGTCTACCCCAGCAAAGCCCGGCCAGCTTTGTGCGCACGATGGAGCAGGTCAATGCGCTGCGGCCCGACCGCATTGCGCTCTACGCCTATGCGCACCTGCCCGAGCGCTTCAAGCCCCAGCGCCGCATCCAGGCGCAGGACCTGCCCAGCCCGGCCGACAAGCTGGCCATGCTGGCCCAGGCCCTGGCCGCGCTGGAAGGCGCCGGTTATGTGTATGTGGGCATGGACCATTTCGCCTTGCCCGACGATGCCTTGGCGGTGGCCAAGCGCCAAGGGCGCCTGCACCGCAACTTTCAGGGCTACAGCACCCAGCCCGATTGCGATCTGCTGGCGCTGGGCGTGTCGGCCATCGGCCGCATTGGCGCGACCTACAGCCAGAATGCCAAGACCCTGGAGGAGTACTACGACCTGATCGACCAGGGCCAGATCCCCGTGGTGCGGGGCCTGGCGCTGACGCGCGATGACCTGCTGCGCCGCGCGGTGATCATGGGCCTGATGTGCCAGGGGAGCCTGGCGATTGAATCGCTGGAGCAGGCCTGGCTGATTGATTTTGCCCAGTACTTTGCCGCCGAGCTGGCCCAACTGCGCGAGCTGCAGGACCAGGGCCTGGTGCAGCTGAGCGACGAGGCGATCAATGTGACCGAGCTGGGCTGGTACTTTGTGCGCGGCGTGGCCATGGTGTTCGACAAGAACCTGCAGGCCGACCGCAACCGGGCGCGCTTCTCGCGGATTATCTAGCCCGCTGTGGCAGGTCTCAGCCCTGCCAGGCCGCCAGGCTCTTGTAGAGCATGTACGCGGCCAGACACAGCAAGATGCCGCCAAAGATCTTCTTGAGCTGGCCCACCGGCAGGCGGTGGGCGGCACGGGCGCCCAGTGGCGCGGTCAGCACGCTGCAGGTGGCAATGGCGGCCAGGCCGGGCAGCCAGATATAGCCCAGCGAATGCGGTGGCAGGCCCTGCAGGTGCAGGCCGGCCACCATGAAGCCGATGACATTGGTGACCGCAATCGGAAAACCCAGCGCCGAGCTGGTGGCCACCGCGTTGTGCATCGGCACGCTGCACCAGGTCATGAAAGGCACGCTGATGAAGGCGCCACCGGCGCCCACCAGGCCCGAGAGGCAGCCGATCACGCCGCCAGCGGCCACCTGGCCGGCCGTGCCCGGCATGGCGCGCATGGCCTTGCTGTTGGGCTTGCGGAACATGCGCAGTGCCGAGTAACCAATGAACAGGCCAAAAAACAAACCCAGGTAGCTGCCCTTGAGCATCGCAAAAATGCCCAGGCTGGCCAGCAGGCCGCCCAGCACAATGCCCGGGGCCAGGCGTTTGACAAGGTCCCAGCGCACGGCGCCATGCTGGTGGTGGGCGCGCACGCTGGACACAGACGTGAAGACGATGGTCGCCATCGAGGTGGCAATCGCCATCTTGATCGCCAGCTCCGGCGCCACGCCCTGGCTGCCCAGGATGTAGGTGATGAAGGGCACCAGCACCATGCCGCCGCCAATGCCCAGCAGGCCCGCCAGAAATCCGCCGATCAGGCCCAGAAACGACAGCGGCAGCAAAACAAGAGGATCAGTCATGGCGCGCATTAAAAAGGCCACCTGAAACAGGTGGCCTGAAACCCCGCTGTCGCGGAGAGGAGAAGACAGGTTGGGCAGCCTGCCCGAAAAAATCAGGTGTTCGCAGCGGATCCACTGGACCGTCATCCTGAACCGGGGGTTCAGGTGGGCAAGGGCAACCTATCGTTGGGTTCATCTGACGCGAGACGATCACGCTCAATAGGTGATGTACCAAGCCCGTGCTCGTAGAGCATTGGTTCAAGGAACTATAAAGTCCAGCAGGGCTGCGAACGCCTCCATTGTAATCGCTCGCGCCTGCCGCACCCACCAAAACTGCATGTCAATGTGCCTGGATTGGTCAAAAAAGATAGCTGGCTATCTATATTGAGCAATGGAAAGGGTGGTATTTTGCGCGGAGGCATTGCATGGCGCCGCAATCTGGTGTTGGCGCCTGTTTGCCGACCAGCCTCAAGCGCTGGTGTCCAGGGTTTCGGCGGCCTTGGCAGGGGCGGGCGCCAGCGCCGCGTCCAGCCGCTGCATCACCGACTGCAGGCGGGGCTCGTCCCAGTCCAGGCTGGCCTGGTCACCGGTGGCGGGCTGGGCCTGCGCCTCGGCCATC
>NZ_KE148585.1:0-5745 GCF_000410635.1 Comamonas sp. B-9 | reverse complement strand
CGGCTTGCGCCTGCAGCGCGTCGGCGGTCTGGCTGAGCTGGCTGTTTTGCACCTGCAAATCAAGCAGGTCAAAGGCGACATTGAGGGCCGCCAGCACAGCGATGCGCTCGCGGCCACGGATCTTGCCCGCGTCGCGGATACCGCTCATGGCCTCATCGACATGCTTGACGGCGGCCAGCAGACGTGCTTCCTGGCCTTCGGGGCAGCCCAGCATATAGCTTTGCTGCATGATGTGTACTTCCAGCTGTTTCATCATTCGTCCTGGTCAAAGGTCTTGGGCAGGCGTTCGATCAGTGCATCCACGCGGGCGCGGGCCGCTGTCAGGCGCGATTGGAGGGAGTCGCGCTCCTGGGTCAGGGTGGTGACTTGCTCTTGCAATTGGGCGTGGGCGCGTTGCAAAGCCTCATGACGGCTCAGCAGTGCCTCCACCCGCTCAAGCATCAGATCCATAGAAGGCGTAGTGGCCATAGAGAGACAGTCTTCTTAAGTGCGCAATGGGTTTAACGCTAAAATTGTACCCGTTGGTGCTCGCCCCAGTGGTTCACATGGGGGCAGTTCAACGGGAAGCAGGAGCGCTGCTTGTGCCCTACAAGCCTTACGCAACCTGCGCTGCCCCCGCAACGGTAAGCGATGGTTGGCTTTTGCGCCATCCACAGCCACCACTATGCCACTGAATACCTTGAACAAGTGTTTGGGAAGGCGTGTGCTGTGTCATCGCCAGCCCGGATACCGGCCAACAATAGTGGAGGCGCGCGGCTGAGGCCTTGCTGCGGCCTCCGTGTTCCCCATTGCCGGCGGGGAGGCTGGCGCGGGGTGGTTCATCACCAACTCAGTGCATGTGTTCCTCTGCTTTTTCGACACGCCGCTGCGCGCGTCCCGCGCTTGCGCCCCGCTCGGGCACCCTCCATACCCCCCGTTTTTTGGCCTTGGCCATCGCATCGGCGTTGCCCCTGTTGGCGCTGCAAGCTCAGGCGCAGCAGGCTCCAGCGGCCCAGGAAACAGAGGGTAAGAACCTGCAAGAGATGGTGGTGACCGCCAACCGCATCGAGCAGCCACTGTCCGATCTGGTGGCCGACATGTCTATCATCGATGCGCAGACCATCGAGCGCCAGGGCCCGGGCAGCGTGGCCGATGTGCTCGCGCGCGTGCCGGGCATCCAGATTTCTCGCAACGGCGGGCCGGGCACGACGACCAGCGTGTTCATGCGCGGCGCCGATTCGCGCTTTACCGCTGTCTATGTCGACGGCGTGCGCATGGATTCGCAATCGACCGGCGGCGCCTCCTGGCAATCGATTCCGCTGGCGCTGATCGACCGCATCGAAGTGCTGCGTGGCCCGGCCGCTGCCGTCTACGGCTCGGACGCGATGGGCGGCGTGGTGCAGATCTTCACCAAGAAGGGTGAGGGCGTGCCCCAGCCCTATGTGGGCCTGGGCTTTGGTAACCGGGGCACGTTCACGGCCGAGGCCGGCATCTCCGGCAGCGCCGAGGGCTGGGATTACGCGCTGGGCCTGAACCGCTCGCAGACCGATGGCTTCAACGCCCGCACCGTGGCCACCGCCAACCCGGACAAGGATGACTACCGCAGCAATGCGGTCAGCGGCCGGCTGGGCTACCAGCTAAACGGCCAGCACCGGCTGGAGGCCACCTTGCTGGCCAGTGATGTGAACTCGGGCTATGACAGCAGCCTGACCGAGGACGACCGCAGCCTTAACAAGATGTATGCGCTGGGCCTGAACTGGCAGGCGCAGTGGACCGAGCACTACAGCACCAAGCTGCAGTTCAGCCAGTCGCGCGACTATTACGAGACCCGGCCCTCGCCCTACCAGACGGACACGCGCCTGCACAACTACCTGTTCCAAAATACCTGGCGCCTGGGCGTCCACACCTTGACGGCCGCGCTGGAGCGGCGTGACGACGCGCTGACCAATGGCGGCATTGACCGCGACCGCCACCAGAATGCGCTGGCGCTGGGCTATGGCCTGAACACCGGCCCGCACACCGTGCAACTGAACCTGCGCCGCGATGACGACAGCGAGTTTGGCGGCAAGACCACCGGCAGCGCCGCCTATGGCTATGCCTTTGCAACGAACTGGCGCGCCACCGCGACGGTGGGCACGGCCTTCCGCGTGCCCACGCTCTACCAGCGCTTTAGCGAATACGGCGACGCATCGCTGCAGCCCGAGAAAAGCCGCAATGCCGAGCTGGGCCTGCGCTGGGCGCAGGGGGCTGATAGCTTCTCGGCCACGGCCTACCGCAACCGGGTCACCAACCTGATCAACTTCTCGTCGCCCGGCAGTTGTGACAGCACGTTTGGCTGCTACGCCAATGTGGGCAAGGCGCGCCTGGAAGGCATTACCCTGGCGGCCACGACCAAGCTGGGTGCGTTCAATCTGCACGGCTCGGTCGACTTCCAGAACCCGCGCGATACCGAAAACGACAAGCTGCTGGCGCGCCGCGCCAAGCGCTATGCCACCCTGGGCGCCGAGACGCGTGCCGCCGGTTGGACCTGGGCTGCCGACCTGCAGACCAGCGCCAAGCGCTTTGACAATGCCGCCAACACCAATGTGCTGGGTGGCTACACCTTGTTCAACCTGTCGGCGCAGACCGAGATCGTCAAGGATGTGAACCTGATCGCCCGGATCAACAACCTGACCGACAAGCGCTACCAGACCGCACGCACCTATGCCACCGAAGGGCGCAGCGTGTATGTGGGTGTGAAGTGGATGCCGCGCTGAGCGCAGAGGGGATAAGCCAGCCATGACAGAGATGACGGTTCAGGACCGCCCAACAGCCGCTTGCGTGGCACTGCTGATTGCCGCGCCCGCATCGGGCCAGGGCAAGACCACGGTGACGGCAGCCTTGGCGCGCCTGCATGCCCGCCAGGGCCGGCGGGTGCAGGTGTTCAAATGCGGCCCGGATTTTCTCGATCCGCAGTGGCTGCGCCTGGCCAGCGGCCAGCCGGTGCATGCGCTGGACCGCTGGATGAACGGCGAAGCCGATGTGCGCGCACGCCTGTTCCAGGCCGCACAAAGCAACGATGTGCTGCTGATCGAAGGCGTGATGGGCCTGTTCGACGGTGCCAACAGCGCGGCCGAGCTGGCCAAGTCGCTGGGTATCTCCGCTGTGGTGGTGGTGGATGCATCGGCCATGGCCGCCACCTTTGGCGCCATTGCCCATGGCCTGCAGCACTATGACCCGGGCCTGCAGCTGGCCGGCGTGCTGGCCAACCGCGTGGCCACCGCCCACCATGGCGAGATGCTGCGCAGCGGCCTGCGCGACCCGGCCCTGTGGCTGGGCGCGATGAACCAGGTGAGCCTCGATGCTGCGAAACCGCGCGCCAACCTGCTGCCCGAACGCCATCTGGGCCTGGTGGCAGCCCATGAGCTGCACGACGCTGCCGAGCGCCTGGATGCCGCCGCCGATGTGCTGGCGCAAACGCCGCTGGGCCAGCTGACTTGGCAGGAATGGCAGCAGCGCTGGACGGTGGCCTTTACCGCGCCTGCTGCTGCCGCCCCGGTGCCCGCCTGGCTGGCCGGGCGGCGCATTGCCGTCGCCCGCGATGCCGCCTTCAGCTTTATCTACACCGCCAATCTGGAATGCCTGCAGGCCATGGGTGCCGAGCTGGCCTTTTTCGCGCCGATCGCAGGCGACCGCCTGCCTGCATGCGATGCGCTCTGGCTGCCTGGCGGCTACCCGGAGCTGCACCTGCCCGCGCTCAAGGCCAATGCCGGTCTGCAGCTCGATCTGCAGGCGCACCTGGAACAGCGCAAGCCCGTCTGGGCCGAATGCGGCGGCATGGTGGCACTGGCCGAGGGCCTGACCGACCTGGACAGCCGCTGGCACAGCCTCTGGGGCTTGCTGCCAGCGCAGGCCGTCATGCAGCAGCGCCTGGCGGGTCTGGGCATGCAGCAGCTGCTGACGCCCTGGGGCATGCTGCGCGGCCATACCTTTCACTATTCCAAGCTGCAGAGCGAGGCCCTGGAAGTAGCGCGCAGCAGCCGCCCGGGCCAGGCGGCCGAGAGCGGCAAGGGCGAAGCCGTCTACCAGCAGGGCAGCATCCATGCGAGCTATTTCCATGCCTGGTTCCCCTCCTGCCCGCAGGCGGTGGCCGCTTTGCTGGGGGTGGAGATGCCGGTGGTCGATCCGCAGGCCTGGCATACCGAGGCACTGAACGCCTAAGATGCGCGCCATGGATGACTCTCTTTTCCACGTTGATGGCGCGCCGCTGAAATTGCTGCTGCTGGGCGGGCAGAAATCGGGCAAATCGCGCCAGGCCGAGCTGCTGGCGCGTGCCTGGCTGCAGGCCGGTGCCGGTCGCAGCGCCAGCCTGGTCGCCACCGGCACCGCGTATGACGCCGAGATGCACGAGCGCATTGCGCGCCACCAGCGAGACCGCCGCGCCCGCGTGCCGCAACTGGCCACCGTGGAGGCGCCGCGCGACGTGGCCCAGCAGCTGCTGGCGAGCAGCCGGCCCGAACACCTGCTGGTGGTCGACTGCCTGACCCTGTGGCTCACCAACTGGTTGATGCCGATGGAGCCGCCATCCAATCCCCCAGCGACTGCGCCTGCGCAAGCCTGGCAGGCCCAGTGCGATGCCTTTGTCGCTGCCTTGCAGGCCGCCACTGGCCCCATCATTCTGGTCAGCAATGAGATTGGCCTGGGCGTGATTCCTATGGGCCGTGAGGTGCGCGCCTTTGTCGATGCGCTGGGACTGCTGAACCAGCAAGCGGCAGCGGCCTGCAACCGCGTACAACTGATGGCGGCGGGCTTGCCGCTGCAGATGAAATGATGGCTTTGTTGATGGCTCCCCGACCCCTTTTGCGGCAAGCGCTTGCCTGGGTAGCGCTGATGCTCTCATTGCCGATGGCCCAAGCTGCGCCGTCTGCCAGTGTCGATGAACTGCGCCTGCAACCCTTTGCCAACGCGCCGGTCTGGAAGGACCAGGACCTGGTCAGGCCCGCGGCCATCGTCGATGACCGGGGCCGCAAGGTGCAGCTGGCGCAACCGCCGCAGCGCATCGTGAGTCTTCTGCCCTCGCTCACCGAGAGCACCTGCGCGCTCGGTTTGTGCGAGCGGCTGGTGGGGGTAGACCGCTATTCGGACTGGCCTGCCTCGGTCAAGAAGCTGCCGGTGGTAGGCGGCGGGCTGGACCCGAGCGTGGAATCGGTCGTGGCGCTCAAGCCCGATGTGGTGCTGCTGTCCGATGCCTCCAAGGCGGCGGAACGCTTGCAGGCGCTGGGCCTGAAGGTGGTGGCGCTCGATGTGAAATCCAAGGCCGACATCCACCGCGTGCTGGGCACCCTGGGCCAGCTCTTGGGCGTGCCCCAGGCGCAGGGCGCTGACCGGGTCTGGCGCGCGCTGGAGTCGGGCATTGATGCGGTGGTGCGCGGGCTGCCCGAGCGCACGCGCCATACCCGGGTCTACTTTGAGGTGAGCCGCGGCCCTTATGCGGCCGGCCCCCAGTCCTTTATTGGCGAAACCCTGACCCAGCTGGGCGTGGACAATGTGGTGCCGGCTGAGCTGGGCCCGTTTCCCCGGTTGAGCCCCGAGTTTTTGCTGCGCGCCCAGCCCGATGTGATCATGCTGGGCAACCGCAGCATGCAGGCTGCCACCAGCTACCCGGGCTGGCACAACCTCCAGGCCGTCAAGGCGGGCCGTGTCTGCGTGTTCAGCGATGAAGAGTCGTATGCGATCGTGCGCCCGGGGCCGCGCATGGCCCAGGCCGCCGCGCTGATGGCGCGCTGC
>NZ_KE148584.1:15567-27742 GCF_000410635.1 Comamonas sp. B-9 | reverse complement strand
CCGCCCCGGCGCCTGGCCCCGCACGCTACTTTGTGGTGCTGGCCGCGCCGCAAAGCCAGGCCCCTGGCTGGCTGGTGCAGGCCCAGGCGGCCGACCGGCTGCGCCTGGTGCCGCTGGGCACCGATGTGGTGCCGGCCGAGAAATCCCTGCAGTTCTGGACCAAGGCCGATGGCTGGAGCGCCCCGGTATCGCTGGGTCTCGTCAAACCGGGTGAGGCGATTGAGGTGCCCGTCGACAAGCTGCCACCGCTGCAGCCCAACCAGCTGTTTGAGCTGACTTTGGAGCCCGCAGGCGGATCGCCGATTGGCAAGCCGACGGGGCCGATCCAGTTCATCGGCCGGGCGGTGCAGATTTAGCCGCTGTCACCAAACACCAAGGGGCCCGTTCATGGAACGGGCCCCTTTGTTGTGGTTGCTGTGATTCCGCCCGAGGGCCGCGATCCGCTTTAGTGGTTGTTCGCGCCTCGGTGCGCCCATGCGGTGGTCCGCTTTTCTACCAAGCTGAACAGCTCGTACATCACCATCGCCATCGCGCCCACCACCAAGAGGCCCGCAAAGGCCAGGCCCATTTGCATCGATGAGCCGGCGGAGATCAGCAGGTAGCCAATGCCTTCGTTGGCGGCGGTCATCTCGGACACAGTGGTGCCGACAAAGGCCAGGGTGATGGCAACCTTGAGCGAGCCGTAGAAGTAGGGCAGCGAGCGGGGCAGGCCGACCTTGATCAGCACATCCCAGCGTTTGGCGCCGAGTACGCGCAAGACGTCTTCCAGCTCCGGCTCCAAGGTGGCCAGGCCGGTGGCGATGTTGACCATGATGGGGAAGAAGCTGATCAGAAACGCGGTGAGGATGGCCGGGCCAATGCCGATGCCAAACCAGACCACAAGGATGGGCACAAAGGCGGCCTTGGGCAGCGCGTTGAAGGCGGTCATCAGCGGGTAGACGGCGGCATAGGCCAGGCGCGAGCTGCCAATCAAAAAGCCCAGCAACACGCCGACGACGATGGCGACGCCAAAGCCGGCCATCGTCACCCAGAAGGTGCGCCAGGCGTGTGCGGCGATGACGGCGTGGAACTCCAGAAACTGCTGCCAGATCAGCAAGGGGCTGGGGAAGATGAACTCCGACACCTGGAAGGCCGAGCAGATGATTTGCCAGACGATGACCACGGCAGCCAGCAGCAGCCAGGGCGACCAGCGTTCGAGCTTGGGGTTGTTGAGCTTGTACATAGGGGGTGGGGCCTGGGCGCTTACTGGTTGATCACGGTGCCGGTCTTGCGCATGGCGCCGATGTGGCCGCGCAGCTCATGCACGATGTCGCTGAACTCCTTGGTGTAGGTCAGCTCCAGATCGCGCGGGCGGGGGATGTCGATATCGCGGCGCACCACAAAGCGGCCGGGGCTCTTGCTCATCACATAGATGGAGTCGGCCAGGAACACCGATTCGCGCAGGTCATGCGTGACGAGGATGACGTTGAACTGCTGCTCGGCATGCAGATCGCGCAAAATGCACCAGAGCTCTTCGCGGGTGAAGGCATCGAGGGCGCCAAAGGGCTCGTCGAGCAGCAGCATCTTGGGTTCATGGATCAGCGCGCGGCAGATGCTGGCGCGCTGCTGCATACCGCCCGACAGCTCCCAGGGGAACTTGTCCTCATAGCCCGCGAGGCCCACCTTTTGCAGCAGGCGGCGGGCGCGCTCTTCGTACTCCTGGCGCCGGGCCTTGAACTGGCTGCGGTGCGGCTCGACGATCTCCAGCGGCAGCAGCACATTGTCGACCGTGGTACGCCAGGGCAAGAGCGATGGCGACTGGAAGGCCATGCCCGATATCTTGAGCGGGCCGGTGACGGGCTGGCCATCGATGCGGATCTTGCCAATGCTGGGCATGCGCAGGCCGGTGGCCAGCTTCATGAAGGTGGATTTGCCGCAGCCCGAGGGGCCGACGATGGCGATGAACTCGCCACGGCGCACTTGCAGGTCAATGGCTTCGACGGCGAATTGGTTCTTGGCTTGCAACTCGTCGTTGTAAGCCAGCCAGACATCACGAAACTCAACAAAGGCAGGGTCTTGGAGGGAGGCCGTCATAGGGTGCAATCGTCTTCAAAAGGGCAGGGCGCAAGCTGCGCCCTGCAGGCGGCGGGATCAGCGCTTGGGGAGGATGTCCAGCTCGGCAGCGCTGGGCAGAAAGCTGCCGTTCCAGACGGCTTGGGCGGGCACGGGGTTCTTGGTTTCGTAGGCCTTGGCAACCTGCTCGGCCATCAGACCCAGGCGCTCGGGGCGCAGCTGGCCAAAGCCTTCTTCGCGGGCGCCCTTACTGTCGATAGCGGTGTCGATGGTGAGCTTGAGGCGTTTGACTTCCAGCGGCACATTGACCAGGCCATCCTTGGCCTTGAGGGAGGCAATGGCGGCCTGCGGATCGGCAATCGCCTCCTTGGCGCCTTTCGCAAACGCCTTGAGGAAGGCGCGCACCGCCTCGGGCTTCTCGGCAATCAGCTTGGGGCTGGCGATGATGACATTGCCGTACAGCTGCACGCCGTGGGTGGCGTAGGGCAGCACCACCACGTCCTCGGCCTTGATGCCACGTGCCTCCAGGTTGAGCAGGCTGGTGAAGGTGTAGCCGGTGACGGCATCCAGATCGCCGCGCACCAGCATGGTTTCGCGCAGCGGTGGGTCCATCGTCGTCCACTGCACGGCGCCCACGCCATTGGCCTGCGCAAAGATCGGGAAGGTGCGGCGGCCAGCGTCAAAAATCGGCGCGCCCATCTTCTTGCCGGTCAGGTCGCTGGCCTTGGTGATGCCGGATTTCTTCAGCGCCATCACCGATGCCGGCGTGGTGTTGTAGATCACCATGATGGCCACCGGCTTGATTGGCGCATCGGGGTTGTTGGCATGGAACTCCATCAGCGCGGCCAGGTCGGCAAAGCCCAGGTCATGCGTGCCCGAGGCCACGCGCTGGATCGCACCCGCGCCGCTTGCTGCTTCCACCGTCACATCCAGACCAGCCTGCTTGAAGTAGCCCTTTTGCTCGGGGTGCACAAAGAGGGCGGCCGGGCCTTCAAAGCGCCAGTCGAGCTGGAACTTGAGCGGCGTCAGCGGCTGGGCCAGGGCGCTGCAGGTGCTGGCGGCGGCCAGCAGGGCGATGGAGGCGTGGAGGAAGCTGCGTTTTTTCACGGGATGGTCTCGTCAGGTGGTGGGGGCAAACGGGGTAAAGGAGGGTTGGGATGGCTTACTTTTTGGGGAGCACATCCAGCACGGCGGCAGGCGGCAGAAAGCTGCCGTTCCAGACGTCTTCGGCCTTGACGCGGGTCTTGGTGCCATAGGCGTCGGAGACCTGGGCGGCCATCAGGCTCAGGCGGCTGCTGTTGAGGCGGCCAAAGCCTTCCTTGCGGGCATCGGCGCTGTTGATGACGGTGTCGATCGCCAGCTGCAGGCGGCGCGTCTCCAGCGCCACATTGGCGATGCCATCACGCGCCTTGACGGACTGGATCGCCTGGGCCGGGTTGGCGATCACGCCCTTGGCGCCCTGGGCGAAGGCGGTCAAAAACTTCTTGATCGCCTCGGGCCGCTCCTGGATCATCTTGGGGCTGGCGATGATCACGTTGCCGTAGAGCTTGACGCCATAGTCGGCGTACTGCATCACCACCACATCGCTGGCCTTGGCGCCGCGCGCCTCCAGGTTCAGCAGGCTGGTAAAGGTAAAGCCGGTGATGGCATCGACATCGCCGCGCACCAGCATGGTTTCGCGCAGGGGCGGGTCCATGGCGGTCCAGGCCACGTTGCTCACACCATTGGCCTTTTCAAAAATGGGGAAGGCCTTGCGGCCGGCATCGAACACCGGCGCGCCCAGCTTTTTGCCAGCCAGATCGGCGGGGGTTTTGATGCCCGACTTTTTGAGCGCCATCACCGAGGCTGGCGTGTTGTTGTAGACCACCATGACCGCGACCGGCTTGTTGGGCGCATCGGGGTTGTTGGCATGGAACTCCATCACCGAGGCCAGGTCGGCAAAGCCCATGTCATAGGTGCCCGATGCCACGCGCTGCACGGCACCGCCCGAGCCATTGCCGGCATCCACCGTCACATCCAGGCCCTGGGCCTTGAACAGGCCTTGCGCGACTGGCTGCAGGAAGAAAGCGGCTGGCCCTTCAAAGCGCCAGTCGAGCTGGAACTTGATGGGCGTATCTGCCGCCTGGGCCGCACCCCAGGACAGCGCCAGAGCGGCGACGGTGGTCTTCAGAAAACTGCGCTTGTGCATGGGGAGCCTCCGATGTTGCATACAAGGTCGTTTGCAAGATCGGTGCCAGTTTGTAAGCCCCTGTATTGGCAGGTGCTGTTGCACCAGGCTGGTGCAAATGCAAGGTGTTGGATGCGCGTGTATGCACGCACTGATGCAGGGCCGCGCATCTGCTTGGTGCAGCTTGTATACATGCTTGGTCGGCTACTGGGGCGCTGGCGGCCCGGCATGGCAATTGCAAGCAAAATGCGCCATTCAGACGATGAGAAAGCGCCCATGACCGAGATCGACTTTGCCCAGCTGGGCACCTATGAACGCTACAAGCTGATGGCCAGCCTGATCGTGCCGCGCCCCATAGCCTTGGTGACGACCCTGGGGGCAGACGGCACCGTCAACGCCGCGCCTTTCAGCATGTTCAATATGATGGGCGAGGACCCACCGGTGGTGATGCTGAGCGTGAACAAGCTGCAGGACACGGCGCAAAAGGACACTGCCACCAATATCCTGCGCGACAAGGAGTTTGTGGTGCACATCGCCGACGAAGCCATGGCCGCCGCGATGCACCGCTGCGGCGACCGCCTGGCCCCGCACGAGAGCGAGCTGGACCACACGGGCCTGACAGCCACCCCCTCCCAAAGCGTGCGCCCCCCACGCATCGTGCAAGCCCCCGTCGCCTTTGAGTGCGTGCTGCACGAAACCCTGGAAACCGCGAGCCGCTATGTCTTTATCGGCCGTGTGCAATGGCTGGCCGTGCGCGACGGCCTGGTCGACACCGAAAAATGGCGCGTGCGCCTGCAGGAGTTCTTCCCCGTCGGGCGCTTTGGCGCGAGCTTCTACATCAACTGCCGGGAGCGCTTTGCGATTGAGGCGGGGGAAGGGCTCGCTGGGGCGCAGGGCAGCGCTGCAAGTACGGCGATTGATGAGATGTGAGGGGGCTGTGGGGATAGACTAGGTCACCCAACCGGCCGCCATCAATACAGCTGGCCAAGGCAATGCAAAAGGCGTGTCATGTTGCCCAGCGAGAACAAAGTGGGTAGGACACTCTTAAAAATCGCCGAAGTATGAACCGTCCTTTATCCACTTCCGAAATGTCGCTCATCCGCTGGATGCTGGAGAACGGCGTGCCCGAAGCCAACGCATTCCTTCCCCAGCTTCAGCACTTGCAAGTCACTCCTTCGCGTTGTCCTTGCGGCTGCGCCACCCTTTGCTTCCAGTTGATCGATCACGACCCAGCGCCTCCTGGCGTGGGTATTCTGGGAGATTTCTTCTTTGACGACGCGGGTCTGGTTGCTGGCGTATTCCTGTATCAGAGCGACGGCCTGCTCAGCGGGCTAGAGGTTTATGGGCTTGAAGGCGAAGCGCCCAGACATCTTCCCTCTGAACTCATGCTTCGATCTATTGCCTGATATCTGCTCGGTGTCTTATGAGGTCTGCGATGGACCAAGCCTGCAAAGGCAGCGAGGTTCTTCGCAAACGGGATCTGGCAGTCGTTCCACAGCGCTCGGGTCTCCACTCCCTCAAGGCAAATTCTCCCGAAAAATAACCTGACTCCGCACAATGTCCACCGCCGTCATCGTGTCGAGCTGGTCGCGCAGATTGCTGAACATGCGGATGCAGCTCATGATGATGCCCAGGTGGCTTTGGGTGATGACGGCGTCCATGGTGCCGTTGATCAGCAGGGCGCGGGTGTCGGGGGTGAGGCCGTGGCCGATGAGGACGACCTGGTGTTCGCGGCCAGCTTCCTGCAGCGCGCGGCCCACCCCATCCGATGAACCACCGATGTTGTAGATGCCGGCGATATGCGGGTGGCGCTGCAACAGCTCCTTGGTTTGCTGGTAGTTGCGGGATGAGTCGTCATAGCTCTCGCGCAGGCCCAGGATCTGCATGTCGGGAAACTGCTCGGCATGCAGTTGCAGAAAACCGCCCTCGCGCTCCTCATGCGCCAGGTAGCTGCGCGATCCTGCGATCAGTGCGATTTGCGCATCGCGGCGCTGGCTGCCGATAAAGCGGGCCAGCAGGTAGGCGGCGGTGCGGCCGGCGGCCCGGTTGTCCAGCCCCACATAGGCAATGCGGGCGCTGTTGTCCAGGTCCGAGATGACGGTCAAGGTCGGCACACCCCGGTCGGCGAGTTGCTGCACCGCTTCGCGCACCGCTGGGTGCTCGATGGCCATAAAGGCGATGCCCTGCACCCTTTTGCCCAGGCGTAGCAAGCTGGCGGCCAGCGCTTCGGGGTTGAAGCTCTCGACATATTCCACCTGGCATTTGACGTTGAAGGGCGCCTGGTGGCTTTCTGAAAAACCAATGGTGTCGCCCAGCATGCGCAGGTAGGGGTTCTGCCCTTGGGGCAGCACAAAGGCCAGCTTCCACGGCGCAGATTGGGGCGTGGCATCGGCCAGGGCATCGGGCAGGTAGCCCAGCGCCTGCGCGGCCTGGCGCACCTTCTGCACGGTGATGGGGCGCACGCCGGGGCGCTGGTTCAGCACCCGGTCGGCGGTCGCGGTGGAGACGCCCGCCAGGGCGGCCACGGTTTTGAGCGTGAGACGCTGCGGGGACATTGCTGGGTGGCTAGGCATCAGAAAACATCAGATTCAATCATTTTGTGCGTTTGACTATAGCAAGTCGTTTGCATATCTTCCAGTATGAGATCTGTGCCATTACATCAATTCAAATCAAATATTAGGAGACAAGCATGACCGAACTCAGCCGCCGTTCCCTCATCAAGGGACTGACTGCCTTGCCTGCCGCGGGCATGGTGTCGGGCTTTCCATTGATCGCCCGTGCGGCCGAGTTCTCGCTCAAATACGGCAACAACCTGCCGCTCAGCCACCCGCTTAACGTCCGCGCGCAAGAGGCGGCCGACCGCATCCGCAAGGAAACCAATGGCCGTGTGGAAATGGCCATTTATCCCAACAACCAATTGGGTGGTGACACCGACATGCTGGCGCAGGTGCGCTCGGGCGGTATCGATTTCTTCACGCCGTCGGCGCTGGTGATTGCGACCCTGGTGCCGGCAGCGGCCATCAACGCGGTGGGCTTTGCGTTTACCAACTACGACCAGGTCTGGAAGGCGATGGATGGCCCGCTGGGCGCGATGGTGCGGGCCGAGATTGCCAAGCGCAAGCTCTATGCATTCGACAAGATGTGGGACAACGGTTTCCGCCAGACCACCAGCAGCAAGGGCGCGGTGCAAAGTGCCAAGGACATGGATGGCCTCAAGATCCGTGTTCCGGTGAGCCCGATGCCGATTGCGATGTTCAAGGGCCTGGGCGCGGCGCCGGCCAGCCTGCAGTTCTCTGAGGTGTATTCGTCGCTGCAGACGCGGATTGTGGATGCGCAGGAGAACCCGCTGCCCATCATCCAGGTGGCCAAGCTCTACGAGGTGCAGAAGTTCTGCTCGCTGACCAACCATATCTGGGACGGCTACTGGTTCATTGCCAATGGCCGCATGTGGGAGAGCCTGCCAGCCGAGCTGAAGAAGATCGTGGCCACGGCGATCAACGATGCCGGCATGGCGCAGCGTGCGGATATCAGCCAGCTCAATGCCTCGGTGCAGGCCGATCTGGCCAGCAAGGGCCTGCAGTTCAACCAGCCCGATGCGGAGAGCTTTCGCGCGGCGCTGCGCAGCTCGGGCTTTTACAAGGATTGGCAAGGCCGCTTTGGCAAGGACGTGTGGAGCCTGCTCGAAGGCGCCGTTGGCAAGCTCGCTTGAGCGCTGCCTGATTCACCGTTCTGAACAAGAGCATTGCCATGTCCCACCCTGCAACCCCCGCGCTGGCGGGGCTCTCTCCTGCGCCGCCCGACAACGCCTTGGCCTCGCTGGCCCGTGGCGTTGACCGTGGCCTGGGCGCCATTGTCGAGACGGCAGCCGCCGCCTTGGTGCTGGCCGAAATCATCGTGCTGTTTGCCGGCGTGGTGGCACGCTATGTGTTCCACCAGCCGCTGGTCTGGTCCGATGAGCTGGCCTCGCTGATGTTTCTGTGGCTGTCCATGCTGGGCGCCGTGGTGGCGCTGCGCCGGGGTGAGCACATGCGCATGACGGCCTTTATCAACAATGTGCGGCCAGGCCTGCGCGCGGCGCTGGAGGCCTTTGCGCTGGCCGCGTCGCTGGCCTTTTTGCTGATGGTGCTGGGCCCCGCCTACGAGTATGCGGAGGAAGAGGCCTTTATCACCACGCCGGCGATGGAGCTGAGCAATGCCTGGCGGGCCGCTGCGCTGCCGGTGGGCATGGGGCTGATGGCCGTGGTGGCCCTGCTGCGCCTCATGACGCAGACGACCTGGCAAAAGGCGCTGGCGGCCGTGGCCATGGTGGCTGCGCTGGTGCTGCTGTTCTGGCTGTGCCAGCCGCTGTTCAAGAGCCTGGGCAAGTTCAACCTGGTGATCTTTTTTGTGCTGGTGGTGGCGGGCACGGTGTTTGCCGGTGTGCCGATTGCGTTCTCGTTTGCGCTGGCCACCTTTGGCTATCTGGCGCTGACCACGCGCACACCGCTGGTGGTGATGGTGGGCAGGCTGGATGAGGGCATGTCGCACCTGATCATGCTGGCGGTGCCGATGTTCATTTTTCTGGGCTCGCTGATCGAGATGACCGGCATGGCCAAGGCGATGATCCAGTTTCTGGCCAGTCTGCTGGGCCGCGTGCGCGGGGGCCTTTCCTATGTGCTGATTGGCGCGATGTACCTGGTCTCGGGCATTTCCGGATCGAAGGTGGCGGACATGGCCGCCATTGCGCCGGTGCTCTTCCCCGAGATGAAAAAGCGCGGCGCCAAGGAGGGCGATCTGGTCGCGCTGCTGTCGGCTACCGGCGCGCAGACCGAGACCATTCCGCCGTCCATCGTGCTGATCACGATTGGCTCGGTCACCGGCATATCGATTGCCGCGCTGTTTACCGGCGGCATGCTGCCCGCCGTGGTGCTGGGCGCTGCGCTGTGCTGCGTCGTGTGGTGGCGTTACCGCAAAGAGGATCTGAGCGGTGTGGAGCGCTTCAGCGGCAAGCAGATTGGCCGCCTGCTGGTGATCGCGCTGCCGGCGCTGGCCTTGCCCTTTGTGATCCGCGCCGCCGTGGTGGAGGGCATTGCGACGGCGACCGAGGTGTCCACCATCGGCGTGGTCTATTCGGTGCTGGTGGGCCTGTTCATCTACCGCTGTTTTGACTGGCGGCGCCTCAAGCCCATGCTGGTCGAGACCGCTTCGCTGTCGGGCGCGATCATGCTGATTGTCGGCTGCGCCACCGGCATGGCCTGGGGACTGACGCAGTCGGGCTTCTCGTCGGACCTGGCCAAGGCGATGACCAGCATGCCCGGCGGCAGCTGGGGGTTCCTGGCGATCTCCATCGTCTGCTTCATCGTGCTGGGCAGTGTGCTCGAAGGCATCCCCGCCATCGTGCTGTTTGGCCCGCTTCTCTTCCCCATCGCCAAGGAGGTGGGCGTGCACGAGGTGCATTACGCGATGGTCGTCATCTTTGCGATGGGCATTGGCCTGTTTGCGCCGCCCTTTGGTGTGGGCTACTACGGCGCCTGCGCGATCAGCAAGGTCAACCCCAACGAGGGCATTCGGCCCATCGGCGGCTACATGCTGGCGCTGTTCGTCGGGCTGCTCTTTGTGGCAGCCATTCCCTGGATTTCTACCGGATTTTTATAAGCGGACTGCTGCCCCAGGGCCCACCCGACCAGCTTCCCGGCCTTGGTCTGCATCGCGTGCGCGCTACGTGAGGCAGCGCCCATGCCACCAACGCAACAACCAACCCTACAACAAACGAAAGACAAGCTATGAGCCGCTTTTTGGGAGAAATCCGCCAGCTGGGCTATGTGGTCGACGACATCGAGGCCGCAATGAAATACTGGAGCGAGACCTTGGGCGTGGGCCCCTGGTTCTACAACCCGCAGGTGCCCATCGAGAACTACCAGTACGCGGGCGAGCGCTACCAGCCCCACAACTCGGTGGCGCTGGCCAACTCGGGCTTTGTGCAGGTGGAGCTGATCCAGGTGCGCAACGATGTGCCGTCGATGTACCGCGACTTTCTGCGCGCCGGCCGCACCGGCCTGCAGCATGTGGCGTACTGGACCACCGATTACGACGCCGATCTGCAGCGCTTGCTGGCGCAGGGCTTCAAGCCGCAGATGAGTGGCGAGGTGGGCAAGAACGGCCGCTTTATCTACTTTGACACCGAGTACCACCCGGGCACGGTGATCGAGCTGTCCGAGGTGATGGGCCCCAAGGGAAAGATGTTTGATCTGATCCGTGCGGCCTCCCAGGACTGGGATGGCCAGAACCCCGTGCGCCCTTTCCCTGACCTCAACACCCTGTGATGCCGGCCCGCCCTGGGCCTGGAAATGCGATGAAATCTACCCATTTTGAAGCCAGCTACCTGATCGAGACGCCGCTGGCGCCCGAGGCCGTGGCCGAGGTGATGGCCGGTGAGCAATCCTGCGGCACCTTCACCCGCGTGGCCGGCGAGACCGATGACCTGCGGGCGCGCGCGCGTGCCCAGGTGCTGCAGGTGCAGCCGCTGGGCACGGTGGAGCGGCCCAGCCTGCCCAATGCCTGGCTGGAGCGCCAAGGCTATGGCGCGGGCGCCAACTGGCAGCGTGCCCGCGTGCGCATTGCCTTCCCCATCGCCAACGTGGGCGCGAACCTGCCCACCTTGGCCGCCACGGTCAGCGGCAATCTGTATGACCTGGGAGAGGTGTCGGGCCTGCGGCTGGAGCGCCTGGACCTGCCGCCGGACTACCGTGACCAGTTCGATCTGCCGACGATGGGCGTGGCCGGCACCCGGCGCAGTATTGGGGCCAGCGCAGGCGCCATGGTGGGCACCATCATCAAGCCGAATGTGGGGCTATCGGCCCAGCAGACGGCCGACCTGGTGCGGCAGCTGTGCGACGCGGGTGTGGACTTTATCAAGGACGATGAGGTATCAGCCAACCCGGCGCATGCACCGCTTGAGGAGCGCATTCCTGCCGTGATGCGCGTGATCCGCGAGCACCGGGAGCGCACCGGCAAATGGGTGATGGTGGCCTTCAACATCACTGATGAGACCAGCGCCATGTTGCGCCATGCGGATCTGGTGCAGCAGGAGGGCGGCAGCTGCGTGATGGCCAGCATCAACTGGTGCGGGCTGTCGGGCATCCAAAGCCTGCGCCGCCACACGCCCTTGGCGCTGCACGCGCACCGCAATGGCTATGGCGCACTGTCGCGCGACCCGATGCTGGGCATGGGCTACCAGGCCTACCAGACCTTGTGGCGCCTGGCCGGGGTGGACCATGTGCATGTGCATGGCCTGCAGGGCAAGTTTGCCCAGCCCGATGCCGAGGTGGTGGAGTCCGCTCAGGACTGCCAGCGGCGCCTGTCTGCCGCGCAGGATGACCGCGTGCTGCCGGCCTTCTCATCGGGCCAGTGGGCGGGCACGGTACCGGCCACCTGGGCGGCGCTGCAGAGCGATGACCTGCTGTTCATGTCCGGCGGCGGCATTTTGGCGCACCCGGATGGGCCTGCGGCTGGCGTGGTGAGCATTCGCCAGGCCTGGGCTGCCGTGCGCGAAGGCAGCAGCCTGGACGACTATGCCTGGCATGCGCCGGAGCTGGCACGTGCGCTACAGTTTTTTGGCAAGCGCGGATAGGCAAGCAATATGCTGGACACCTTGCTGCGCGGCAAGCCCGCTGTCGTCTGGTATGGCGATGACTTTACCGGTGCGACCGACACCCTGGCCACGGTGGCGCAGGCGGGCCTGCGGTCTCTGCTTTTTCTGGATGTGCCGACCGAGGCGCAACGGGCCCAGGCCGGGCCCTTGCAGGCCATTGGCATCGCCGGTGCGGCCCGCAGCCTGCCGCCGGCCGTAATGGCCGAGGTGCTGGCACCGGTGGCGCAGTTCATGGCCGCCAGCGGCGCGCCGCTGCTGCACTACAAATGCTGCTCCACCTTTGACAGCGCCCCGCATGTGGGCAGCATTGGCGCGGCTGTGGCGGG